>JBCCXH010000033.1:0-20445 GCA_039192005.1 Bacteroidota bacterium | reverse complement strand
CGATGATGAAGGTTGCCATCAGGTAATTACCAAAAAAAGCCAGCTTAAACGGGGCAAAAACTTCTCCTAATGAAAATGTTAACGAGTCCTCCTGATTGTAGGAGAAGAACAGAAAAAGCACCAATAAGATGGCAGCCTGATAGGTGATTTCTTTTACGTGCGTCTTGATAAATTGAAAAATCTTGTCCATGCAATGTTACCATGATTTAGTCCTGATATCATTCGCGCTTCTTGTCGTTCAATGGTCGAATTGAGTCGTTCACAGATTTTTTTTTAAAAAGTATCAGAATATCATGAGGTTTGAAATTTAGAACCATTCTAAATAATAATCGATAACAAGTTGAGCTTTTTACTTTCACTTTCATCGCGTGTTTTGAGCTTCAAAACGGTGCTTTCGTCTCGATCGAATGTGAAAAACAACGCATTTGCAATAAGATGCTGGCTTGTTACGCTATCGCTTGTTACTTTTTCAAGTTGCGTATTCGCTCAGAATCATGTTCTGAATGGGAAAATTGTAGACGAAAAAGGAGAAGCCATTCCGGGCATCACGATACTTAATCCTGATAGTAAGCTGGGTACGATCACCAATGGTCAGGGAACCTTTCTGTTGAAGGACCTTGACTCAAATTGTACAATCAACCTCTCTGGCGTTGGATACATTCCACAATCCTTTACGGTGGATTTCAAAGGCAGGTTGAAAAAAGACCTGGGTACGCTCACCATGAAGGAGTCATCAACGACGATGAAAGAGGTGGTAGTCACCGGTAGCAGAACGGAGTTTGTCTCACAAAAAGCATACAGCGTAGCAGCCATAGACATCAAACCGCTTCAGGTCCAAAACCTGGACGTGAATCAGGTGCTGAACAAGGTTACCGGCGTAAGGATAAGAGAGACTGGCGGGCTGGGGTCCAGGTTCAATTTTTCCCTGAATGGCCTTTCAGGAAATCAGATCAAATTTTTTATTGACGATATCCCAATGGATGTGATGGGACGCGCCTACAGCTTAAATAATTTCCCTGTCAATCTCATCGAGCAGGTAGAAGTCTACAAAGGAGTAGTCCCGGTACAGTTAGGAAGTGACGCCCTGGGAGGAGCAGTCAACATTGTATCCAATAATGGATACAACCAATACCTGAATGCCTCCTACAGTTTTGGTTCATTCAATACTCATCGAACAGCAATTGTCGGGAAATATCGATTTGAAAATGGATTTACCGTATCGCTGAAGGGGTTTCATAATTACAGCGACAACGACTACACCATGTACGGAGTAGAAGGCTACGTAAACAGGAATCCGATAGCGGTGGATGCAAAAAGATTTCACGATGCCTATGAATCCAAAATGACACAAACAGAGATCGGTTTTACTGATAAGAAATGGGCAGACAGGCTCCTCATTGGTGCTGCTTACGCCAACCTTTCCAATGAAATACAAACCGGTTTTTCCATCAACCCGCCATTTGGGGATGTAACCGAACATGAAGATGACTACATCATCAATCTGGATTACCGAAAAGATAACTTCATGGTAGAAAACCTCGATTTCAAATACTATGCTCTTTACAGTAGGTATGATCGAACGGTAATAGACACTTCTTCATTCATTTATGATTGGAGCGGAGGCAGAGAAGTAAACATCAACCCTACCTGGGGCGAAGCCTTGCGAAAGAAGTCGTTTTTCGAGTTTTCTCAAACGTCAACATTGAATCGAGCCTATCTCAACTATGACGTTACACCAAACCAAAACCTCACATTCAATTACATCACTACCCGAATAGAAAGGCAAGGTGAAAACCGGTTTGAGGTACCGGAGGAGCAACCTTTTATCAGTCCCAACTCAATCAATAAACACATATTCGGCCTGGCTCATGAAATGAATCTGTTAGGACAGGACCTGTCTGTAATCGGGACGCTTAAATACTACTTTTTCAATATTAATGCCAGGGACGTCCTGACTACGCTGGACAATGAATTGGTATTTGAGACCCTCAACACCTCACTAAGCGAACCGGGATACTCCCTGGCACTGCGCCACTATTTCAACGACAGGTTTTTCATTAAAACCTCGTTTGAAAAAGGCTTCCGAATCCCTGAGGCGGTAGAACTTTTTGGAGATGGATTGGCCATCTTATCCAACCCTTACCTCTTGCCGGAAGCGTCTTACAACCTGAACCTTGGGGGCCAGTACAGCCTTGAACTGGACAGTGAAAATACGCTTCGTGTAGAAGTAAATGCGTTCAACCGGGACATCCGGGACTTCATTTTCGAAAGAAATACCGGCAAGGTAAACCAGTTTCAAAACGTGCTCAACGTCAGGAGTAGGGGGGTAGAAACGGAGTTGAGGTATCAATTCAAAGAAAGGTTGGGAATGAATGCAAACCTCACCTGGCAGGAGTTTACAAACAATGAAGAAATTTCGAGGCTTACAGGCCGCTCCAATCCTGCTTACGGGCTGAGAATGCCCAATACGCCATTCCTTTTTGGCAACTTCGACGTGAATTATACATTCAATCCACTCTTGGATAAAGTGGGACTTTCGACCTATTACAGCATGAACTACGTCAACGAGTTTTTGCTGAACTACGACATCATATCGGGACCTCAAAATGAGATCCCTACACAAATCGTCCACAACATGGGCGTGACATTTTCAGATAGTAAACAAACGCATTCCTTTTCATTAGAAGCACGAAACATGTTCAACGAGCTGGCATTTGACAATTTCAAACTTCAAAAGCCGGGCCGCGCCTTCTACTTGAAATGGAACTACTTTTTAATGTGAGCCTTAAACCTAAACTTTTAATCAAATGAATCGCAAACGATACCTAAGGTACAAGTATATAATGTTGACATTGCTCGTCTTACTCATATCATGTAGTGATGATGACAGCGGTGTACAACCTGTTATTGATGATGGAGAATTCAGCTACCTGATCGCTCCTGCATTGGAATCTGCGGAACTGTATCCCATGCATCCGTTGACCACGCTGCAATCCGGGACCACGTCCATTTCACAAGCTCAGGAAATCCCTGATGTTCCCTGGAATGTTTTGGTAGCAGGTCGGAATGGATTTGTCTACCTAAACTATGACGGCACCCTTTCAAAGTACAGTGTAGATGAACAGGGCATTCTTGTAAATGAAGGTTCCGTGCTGGGCACTGGTGTAAGTGGAGGTCCGCTGTCTACGTTTACAACGGAGAGTGAAATGTTTGTTTCTACCGGAACAAGGTTTAACGAGTCAGGGGTATTTGCCTATCAGATCATTAATACCGATGAGATGTCTGAAACCGCCAACGGGACCATCACCATCGACCTGAAAGAGGGAGAAGGCGCAGCCCCTTCCATTTATATTTTTAAGGAAGGTAAAATACTGGTGCCTTACATCCATTACGATGCCGATGGTGCTTCCTACCCTTTTGCACCCATGCAGGTTTACGATGCGGCCACGATGACTCTGGAGAAAACCATTTCCGACGATCGAACAGCTGGTCTGGGTCTCAGCGTGGTCAACTCTCATGGCTTTGACGAAGCAGGAAATCTTTATTTGATCTCTTGCCCTTCAAACTATTGGGTCGCCAATGAAGACAAACCTTCAGGGTTGTTAAGAATCAACAATGGAGCTACTGATTTTGATGCGGATTACTTCATGGATCTTTCCAGCAAGTTTGAAGGAAATCATACCGCTGGGTTTCTTTACGTAGGCAACAACAAGGCCATCGTTCAGGTCTTTGACTCTGAGCAAATCAGTGAGTATGCGGACTACCAGTGGAATTTCAGTGTGGAGTATCACGTCGTTGATGTGATAACCGGGGAGACCGAACGACTGGATATTCCGTTGAGCTTATACCCAAGACATGCCCTTGACCTGGCCCGCGACGGAAAAGGAATGATCGCTACCACAACAGAGACAGAAAACGCAATTTATATTTATGATTCTCAGACAAGCACACTTAGCAAAGGGTTGGTGTATGACAATACGGACTATTTCGAGGGCATTATGACCTTTAGGTAATCCTAAAAAGACAAATCAGAAAAGGAAACGATTCTTTACCTCTTTTCCCGATCAAAAAATCGGAGAAATCATGGATAATAGGTAAAGAGCGTTTCCTTTTACTTTTCATGACCGTTGTTTGGTAATATGCTCTGCTTGTTTTACCATCAATACCTCTTTTCACTTTATATTTATGTAACGTGAAATCTATTGCAATTGCCGGAGCTACGGGCTTTATTGGACGTTGGTTTATCCATCAATATCATAAAAAATACAAGATCATTGCTTTGAGCAGGAGCAATGTCAATAGCGAAGCCTATCCTGAAGTGGAATGGCGAAACGTCGATCTCTATTCACTCTCCAGTGCAACAGAAGCTTTGCAAGATGTTGATTATGGACTTTACCTGGTGCACTCCATGCAGTCTTCCACCCGACTCAATCAGGGAAGTTTTGAAGATACGGATCTGTTACTTGCAGATAATTTCGGGAGAGCTGCTGAGCGATGTCGCTTGAAGCAAATCGTTTTCATTGGGGGGATTTTACCTAAAGATACATCGGATTATTCCACTCACATGAGGAGTAGGTATGAGACGGAAAAGACATTGGCTTGCCGGTCTGTTCCGGTGACAGCAATCCGAGCCGGGATTATCATCGGTCCGGGTGGTTCATCTTTCAATATTGTGGAAAAATTGGTCAAAAGACTACCGGTGATGGCATGCCCACAGTGGTGTAAGTCTCCCTCACAGCCCATTGATATCGTGGATATGCTACGGGTACTTGAAGCGTCTTTTGGTAACGAAAAGGTTTTTAATCAAGCAATCGAAGTGGGTGGGAACGGCACGTTCACTTACATGGAGTTACTAAAGAAAACCGCTGGCATCATGAATCGTCGCCGGCTCATTTTTTCCGTACCCTTTTTCACTTTGGGATTTTCAAAGCTATGGGTGGCACTTTTTTCAAATAGCAGTACCACGTTTGTTTCGCCACTTATTGAGAGTTTACGGCATGACATGCGGGTGAAGGAGGATCAGCCGTATGTTTTTCAGGATTCAAAAGTTGACATTGATCAAAGTATTGGAAAGGCACTCCATGAAAAATCTCCTGCTTTGCGAAGAAGTACCTACGTAAAGGAAGAGAAAAACACAGTCAGAAGCGTTCAAAGGCTGACCAATCCCGGAAACAAACCGGTGGAATGGGTGGCAGACGCCTATCCTAAATGGCTACCCACTCTTTTTAAGTATGTGTTAAGGGCAAAAGAAGAGAACGGGGAGGTAAGTTTTCAGCTACTTAGTGTTAAACTTCTTAGGCTCAAATTCATGGAAGAACGAAGCGACGAGGAGCGAAGACTCTTCTTTATTGTCGGAGGCCTGCTTGTCAAGCGTGGCGATCATGGATGGCTGGAGTTTCGGTCTGTTCTCGACAACCGGTACATCATCGCTGCGATTCATGAATTTGTCCCTTCGCTCCCCTGGTTTTTCTATCGTTACACGCAAGCCGTCGTTCATTTGTTGGTAATGAAACGATTCAATAAATTTTTAGCTGGTCAGGAGGGTTCTTAGAGGTGATAATAAAAATCAACACTGACTCTAAAAGTATTCCGTACCAAAACCAACCGATCTTATAGCTTACTCTTTTGAGGCCTTGTGCATTGCGTGTTCAATCAACTGCTCCATGGTTACAAAATCCAATGCTTTTTCATGCGTTGCTTCCAGAATGACTTTAGGAGCGACACCGGCCAGAAGTGCCTCCTTCCACCTGTTGACACATAAGCACCATTTATCGCCGGGTTTCAACCCGGGAAACTGATAATGCGGAAGGGGAGTGCTCAGGTCATTGCCTTGCTCTTTCGTAAAGTCAAGGAATTCCGGAGTCATCACCGCACAAACGGTATGAGTTCCGGTATCGGATGGTCCGGTATTGCAACAGCCATCCCTGAAAAAACCTGTGAGCGGGTCGGTACTGCACACGATGAGCGCTTCCCCAAATACGTTATGTTGTTTTTTTTGATTTTTCATTTGCCTAATGATACTGTAGTAAAGTGTTTATATAACGGAAAGGTTTGATCGGGAGAGTCCAATGGCTCATTTTATTATCATGAATTTAAGGTTCTTGACACTAGTTCTGCCACCAGATAATTTACGCTCACTTAAAATCCGATGAGTAGTTAAGACCTTTTCATTCGTTAATTACAACATTCTTCAAAGTGAATTTTTGACGAATTTTTTGAAGTCGATCCATGCCTAAATGAGGATTCTTTACCTAGCTTACAGACGATGACCGTAGGTTGTAGTCAACCTCCCACACTAACTTTAACTAGAATGATCAAGATAAAATCAGTTACCATTTATTGTACCCTCGTAATTTTTTTATTTGCCAATAGCCTGAATGGTCAGGATCGGATAAACGGGCAGTTATTTAGTACCAGATCAGAAGTGCTTGCTCAAAATGGGATGGTTGCGACCAGTCATCCTTTAGCGACTCAAGTTGGCATTGACATACTTCAAAAAGGTGGTAATGCGATTGATGCAGCCATTTCAGCCAATGCGGCATTAGGGCTGATGGAGCCAACCGGATGCGGTATAGGTGGAGATCTCTTTGCCATTGTTTGGGATGCTGATAGCAAACAATTGTATGGACTGAATGCCAGCGGAAGGTCACCCGAAAGTCTGACGCTGGAGGTTTTTGAAAAATCGAATATGACGAAAATCCCATCAACGGGACCCTTGCCGATTAATGTTCCCGGCGCCGTAGATGGCTGGTTTGAGTTGCATAAAAAGTTTGGTTCAATGGAGATGTCAGGCATACTGGCTCCTGCTATTGAATATGCCCAAAACGGTTTTCCAGTCACGCAATTAATTGGTTATTACCTCCAATATGTTAAAAGATTTCAGTCGAAAGGGTTTGAAAACATAGAAGATACTTATTTCACCCAAAATGGAGGGGAATTGCCTTCAGAAGGGGAGATCTACAAAAACCCTTACCTGGCGGAGACCTACCGCAAGATCTCGAAAGGAGGCAGGGATGCTTTTTACAAAGGAGAAATAGCTGAAACCATAAGTGCCTTTATTAAAGAGCAAGGGGGGTACCTCTCGAAAAGGGATTTTGAAAAACATGCGTCCGAATGGGTGGACCCGGCGTCGATCAACTACCGTGGGTACGACGTTTGGGAATTGCCTCCCAATGGTCAGGGCATAACCGCTCTACAAATGCTCCAAATACTGAAACAGTACGATTTTTCGGAAATTGAGTTTGGAAGTGTAGAACATTTGCACCTGTTCACAGAAGCCAAGAAGTTGGCCTTTGAAGATCGAGCTAAATATTATGCCGATATGGAATTTGTCAAAGTTCCGGTGAAAACGTTGATATCCGAAGGTTATGCGAAAGATAGAAAAGAACAGATCACAGAAAGAGCGTCTACTTATGAAGCTGGAGAAATAAGTGCTGGAGAAACCATCTACCTGACCACTGCTGACCGGTTTGGTAATATGGTCTCTTTGATTCAAAGCAACTACCGGGGAATGGGCTCTGGTATGGTTCCCCCCAAGTTGGGTTTTATGCTACAAGATAGAGGGGAGTTGTTTAGCCTTACGAAAGGACAAGCCAATACGTACGCACCAGGAAAAAGACCCTTTCATACCATCATCCCTGCTTTCATTACCAAGGACGGGGCGCCTTACGTTAGTTTCGGTGTCATGGGAGGAGACTTCCAGCCCCAGGGCCATGCGCAAATTGTGATGAACCTGATCGACTTTGGCATGAACCTCCAGGAAGCCGGAGATGCCCCAAGGTGGGATCATACCGGTAGTTCAACTCCTACCGGTGGTGCGAAGTCAGGTAAAGGAGAAATCAGGGTAGAGTCAGGCATTAAATATGAGACGATCAGAAACCTTATACAAAAAGGACATAAGGTAAGCTTTGGTATGGGCATTTTCGGAGGATACCAGGCCATAATGTGGGATGATGAAAACAAGGTTTATCACGGAGCCTCTGAAAGCCGAAAAGACGGGCAGGCTGCAGGCTATTAATGAACAGCTACCCATGACGAGAGATAACCTCTGCTAATTAGGGACACAAAAATGGGGATGACGTTTTTTTAATTAAACGGCTTTTAGGTATCATAGCTTATAGGATAATAAGGCTGAGTTTAATCGGTCAGACAATACTTCTCACAAAACATAGATGACCTTTCTTAGAGGTATGCAAACTTCAGTATAGCTGTAAAAGCAAAGTGATCAAAAATTAGGTGAGTTAAATTTGAAGTCAGAAACAGACAACTTCAGAGCAAAATGATAGAGACAATAGAGTTGATTCTGCTCATTCTCACTTACACCATTTTGGTGATTACCATTTTTATCAGTGTAATTTGTTATCGTAAAAACCTGGAAAAAACCGAAACAATAGCTTTTATGATTTCATTGCTATTGTTATCTCTCTCTATCACTGCTCCTGTTTTTTTTCAGCATGCCACTACGAGTAAAACGGCCGGCATTTTCAATCTGATATCCTTAACCCTGGTGGGACTAACGGCACCATTGAACGTGCTGGCGGAAAGAAAACATAACATCCCAAGATACGTCAGAACGATACTTTATGGAGTTGCGGGCATTTTGATTTTGCTTATCATCACAGGCTATTTTTTAGATTTCCTGGATGATCTGGATCACACTGTCGCTATTTTTCTGGCCGCAACGGTTGTTTTTTCCATGACGTTGACATTGCTTACTAAACCACAAGCACACATCAGTCACATTGAAAAGTCAGACCGAATGCTCTCGGTATTGTTTTTAATAATCGTCCCTACCTCACTGTACGCGAATTTTTTCTTAGAGGAAAGTGGGTATTTATTAAAAGTAGACCTGGCACTTCTCCTCACCTTTATGCTACTGTCGGCAAGTAAACTTTACGATGATTTAAAGCGACTATCATTGGTCCAAACCAATATAAAACCTTTGGAACAGCATTTCATGAACTACCACATTTCCCCAAGAGAAAAAGAAATAGTGGTTTTGCTCATCGAGGGAAAAACCTATAAGTCGATATCCGAAGAACTGCACATTTCCATCCCTACGATTAAGACACATGCCAGCAATATTTACAAAAAGTGTGGAGTGAAAAACAGGCATGAAATGACCAGGATATTTGTAACTCGTTGATTATCAATACTCATACTTTAGTATGAATTTCAAAAACAGAAGAAAATCATACCATTGACCGATTGTTACTGAGCGTACTGATTGTTCCTTTTGAGCAAAAAACGTAACAATGAAACAAGTACTAGTAGCAGCAATTCTGCTTTTTGGTTCGGTAAGTGGTTTTGGTCAGGACACCTTGAAGAATGAGAAAATCAAACCTTTTATTGCCTATGATCTTGGGCAGGCAGTGTATAACAAGTTTCAATCGATATCCGGTGAGGTTGGATTGCGGCTTTCCAATGACCGTCTGATACGCATCACGCATATGAATGTCAACTATGTGGAAGCACACCTGGAGCGTAAAAAAGCCATTCCTCTTATCTCTCCGCAGGAAGGGGGCGACGTGGAAGGAAGCATCTTTGGTTTTGAAACATTTTACAGC
The DNA here is from genome assembly GCA_039192005.1 of Bacteroidota bacterium. Taxonomy (GTDB): domain Bacteria; phylum Bacteroidota; class Bacteroidia; order Cytophagales; family Cyclobacteriaceae; genus Ekhidna. Next base: position 10,879 of record JBCCXH010000033.1, on the reverse strand, counting down.
CTTCCTGTCTACAAACGACCAGGCCGTAAGGAAGCACTTTACCTTTCGCCTTCCTTCGGGTATTATAAGAAAAAATACTGGCACACTAAATTGGACGAAAGGTTTAGTAACCGTTCATTTCTGGTAGGGCTGGAAATCAGTTATAGAGAGTACGATATTTTTAAGATCAAAGGACTGTATTATAATGTTACCCTACCGCTTCGGTTTAATTTCACGCCGCATGGCAAGAGGATGCTCGGAGAAACAAAGATTTTGGGTGATCGAATTGATACCAACAGCATGTTTTTTGTCGGGTTTGAGTTTTGACCCGAATTCCACGACTTGGCAAAATAACATAGAGCATACTCCGGGAAGTGAGAAAGAAAAAACATGTGAAGTTTAATAAGCATTATCCGGTTTGCTTAAAGGGCCTCTGGAAGTAACCCGGATAATGATGCCTGACTCACGTTCTCTCAAATACGATAAGCCGATAAACTTTTTAGATTTACAACAATGAAGGTTGTCTTTATTCTGAATGTCACTCAGGAAGTACAACCAATTACTTGCTAACATTCATGTTTTGTAAATGATTAAAAAAGCGACCGTATTAAAAGAAACTGAAGTTTTTGAATCAAAATCTATTGACTCTCAAGCTATCGGAAGCCTACATCCTGATGATTTTATCGATTGGATAAAAGAAGAGCATCATGAGTCTAAATTTTGGCTTGTTGTTGAACAATCATCGGGTAAAACCGGATACATCCTCTCTGAAAATGCGTTTAAATGGCAAGAATGCAGCCTAAGGAATACCTCATTAAAAATGTATCTCGAAAACTCTGAAGAGATAAAATACTTGAAAAAAGGGGATACGGTTTACAAAATACATCCGGAAAAGAAAGGAACAGCAAATGATGCTAACGCGAATACGACCATAATAGCGGATGAAAAATTGAATATCGGAAAAGTAAAATTCGCGAGCCTAAAAACTAAATCTGACCCTTACGATGTAATTGCGGTCATTTCTATGATCAGCGCTACTGTCTTAAGCCTATTGGTTATTTATTGGGCCATCGTTGTGATGATTTTGGGAGGGCGTATATTTTACGGTGGATTGGTCATATCAGCTGTGATCGTCATGTGGAAGTTCTTGTACCTGCTCATTTCATCTATATTAGAAACAATGCGATTGTTTTTTTATAAACTCAAAACCAGGTCGTAACTTAAAATCAGACGCACCATATTGTATACTGTTTTTTACATTGGAAAAATATAAACCGATAACACTTACAAGAGCTAGTGTCGCAGCCGGAGATGATATGGATGCTCCTCATTTTAGAAAAATAGACATTGCATCTGATTGGAAAATAGAGCGAATATTACTGGAGGTTTTAAACGCCAATTATTTACCATCAATCGCTGGGAAAGCCACCTGGAGTGTTGCCATAAATGAACCCATTGCAGTGATCAATCAGGGTCACGATCGTTCAATAAAACTAATAACCCTTCCGGGTTATCCTCATCAGGGGACAGGTGGTTTTGTTGATATTAAAACCATCCATTTTAATTATCACGCACAACAAGATGCTGGAATCGTATTTGACGTTTTACGTAGGTTTGACCTAAACGAATAACACATGTTTAACTTAACCTGAAAAATTCAGGTGTTATTTAATGCCGTTGACTTAAGCTTTATGACCGTCTTCACGAATGAAATGAAGTGATCTCATCAACGTTATCACACCTAATTAATGAGACCGCTTCGCAAGCTCGCGTAGACGTATCTCTTAAGTCAACGGCATTGAGGTGTTATTCATTGGGGCAGGCCTTCCTGAGAACATGTAACTCGTTGAATATGAGCCGCAATGGAATTGGTGATTGATCCCGAAGCTTCGGGATGACATGAAGAAGCGTTCGTTCCACGTCGGCCGCTCCGCGTCGGCCGCTTCACGTCGGTCCAAATTTGCCGTAGTGGAACGTGGGCCGACGTGGAACGGAATCAAAAATCGAGATAATCAATCTATAAAATACTGTAAATCACAGCGTCGACTGCCGATAACTTCTACCAATCTGAGCATTTTACTCATAAATGAAGCGGGTTAATGTTGATCTATTTGTCTCACTGGTAAACTGGACTGGAAATTGTCACGATCCTCGTCAAAAGAGCATTACTTACCCATCAGTTCAAGCAACTCCTTTTGCATGGCTTTCCCGGCATCTTCATTGTACCACTTTTGTAGGATAACGTGAAACTCACTGTATGGGGTTTTGTCCTCCGAGTTTCTCCAATTCATGTAAAGGGTTTGCGCCTCTTTTGGCCGGGGACCCCAGGTATACAAGACATCCAGATTTTGATCCAAGGCAAGGAGTTTAGGAATGGACCTGCCACCATTTGTTAAAAACTGATCCATCAACGGCAGGTTTTCATCCCGGAACATCACCTGAAGGCTGATCTGTTCATTCAGCTCGGCCAACCTGGCAAGTATGGGAATGGCATTTGCCGCATCGCCGCACCAACTTTCTGTGAGGACGATCCATTGTTGAGGATCTTGAATGCGCTTCACCTCTTTTACCAGCAAGTCATCAAGCTGCCATGTCTTATTGATTCGCTTACCACGTTGAGCATTTAGCTTCGTGTAGTGAATCAGGTCTTCGTTTTGCTTCGTGCCTGAGGTTTTTCCCGATTTGGCGAAGTCGTGAAGCAACGTTTCATAGTCACTAGCCGAAATCGACTGATCCATTGACTGTGCGATGATTGACTTGAGGTCTTGCATGGCTAAGGCATCCATAATTTTTACCGTTAATAACAAAAAGACAAACGGCTCATGGAAAAGGTTCTAACCAATGAGCCATAATCCCTTAAGTATCCGTAAGGCGACGTTTACATGTGTATTGGACGGTTTTCGGTTGCTGCCAGTGCAGCCTCCTTAAACGCTTCCATGTACGTCGGGTGGGCGTGAGACATTCGTGCGATGTCCTCTGCCGAAGCCCGGAATTCCATCGCGGTCACTCCCGTAGCGATCATGTCTGCGGCCCTGGCTCCAACAATATGAACGCCAAGTACCTCGTCCGTTGCCTTATCAGCCAGTATTTTGACCAGGCCTTCTGTGTCCATACTTGCACGGGCACGTCCCAGCGCTTTATATGGAAACTTACCAGCCTTGTAAGCCCTTCCCTGTTCTTTTAGCTGCTCCTCCGTGTATCCTACAGAAGCCACTTCCGGCCACGTATACACCACACCCGGGATCAGGTTGTAATTGATGTGAGGTTTTTGCCCAACAATAGACTCTGCGACAAATACGCCTTCCTCTTCCGCTTTATGTGCCAGCATGGCTCCTTTCACCACGTCGCCGATGGCATAGATGTGGTCCACGTTTGTTTTCAGGTGACCGTCTACCTCAATGCGTCCACGCTCATCCAGTTTCACTCCGGCATTTTCCAGCCCCAACTTATCCGTATATGGCCTTCTGCCGATGGAAACCAAACAGTAGTCGCCTTTCAGTTCCACTACTTCGCCCTTTTTGCTTTCCGCTTTTACCGTCACGTTTTTCCCTTTCTTTTCTACCGCCGTGACCTTATGACCCAGGTAAAATTCAAACCCGATGCCTTTCAGCGATTTTTGGAGTTCCTTCCCCATCGTAGCGTCCATCCCGGGAATGATTCTGTCGAGAAACTCGACAACGGTCACTTTAGCACCCATCCTGCCGTATACGGACCCCAGTTCCATTCCAATCACTCCACCTCCAATGATGATGAGGTGTTTAGGTACCTCTTTTAGTTCTAAAGCCTCTGTGCTGGTAATGACCCGCTCTTTGTCAAGCGGAATAAACGGAAGGCTCGCAGGTTTCGATCCCGTGGCGATGATGACCTTTTCTGCCGTGATCTGTTGCTCCTTTTCTCCTTCGATCTTAATCGTATGCGCATCAACAAAGCTGCCCATGCCATGAAACACATCGATCTTGTTTTTTTTCATCAGGAAATCAACACCGTCCACGTTTTGCTTCACGACCTCTGCCTTTCTGGAGATCATTTGCGAAAGGTTGACCTTAGGCTTAGGGATATCAATTCCGTGTTCCTTAAACGTATGCTCCGCTGCGTGGAAATGCTCAGAAGAGTCCAATAGCGCCTTCGAAGGAATGCATCCGACATTCAGACAAGTACCTCCAAGCGTATCGTACTTTTCGATGATCGCTGTTTTGAGCCCTAATTGAGCGCATCGTATGGCTGCAACGTAACCACCCGGCCCGGAACCTATGACAACAACTTGATAATCCATTTTTTATGCGTTGATTTTGATGATTAATTCGAATTTATACCCCTAAAAGTAACCTGGAAGGGTCTTCCAGCAATTGTTTGACCCGTACGAGGAAACTGACCGATTCACGTCCGTCAATGATCCGGTGATCGTACGACAAGGCAACGTACATCATCGGCCTGACGACTACCTGTCCGTTTTCTACTACGGCACGCTCTACAATGTTATGCATGCCCAAAATGGCCGATTGAGGAGCGTTGATGATCGGAGTAGATAGCATGGAGCCGAACACTCCACCGTTAGTAATGGTAAAGGTGCCACCCTCCATTTCTTCAATGCTTAGCTTACCATCACGTGCTTTTGTTGCCAATCGGACGATTTCTTTTTCAACTTGGTCAAAACTCAGGGATTCAGCATTTCTGACCACCGGTACGACGAGGCCTCTTGGCGTGGAAACCGCAATGGATACGTCACAATATTCGCTATAAACCAATTCATTTCCGTCTATCTGGCCATTTACCGCAGGCCATTCCTGTAGGGCCATGCAACATGCTTTCGTGAAAAAACTCATGAACCCAAGCCCCACTTCATACTTCTCTTTGAACTGCTCCTTGTATTTCTTTCGCATCTCCATGATGGGGGCCATGTTCACCTCATTGAAGGTGGTAAGCATGGCCGTCTCATTTTTCACAGCGACCAGTCTACGGGAAATCGTTTTTCGAAGAGACGTCATTTTCTCCCTTCGTTGTTCCCTGCTGACTCCGCCGGAGAACTTAGGGGCTTCAGGCTGTGGACTGGATGGTTTTGCCGGTTCAGCTTTAGGCGCTGTTTTCTCTGCCTTCAGTGCATCATCTTTTGTGATTCTGCCATCTTTTCCTGTTCCAACGATGCCTTCGGAGGAAATCCCTTTTTCCGCCATGATCTTAGCGGCTGCCGGTGAGGCGTGACCGGTTGCATAGGTTGGGCTCCCGTTACTTCCGGGCTGAACAGAAGGTGTGCTTTCAGATGGGCCGGATGATGCGGCTGCAGGCGCCCCACCTTCCATTACTTCAATTTTGCAAATAGATGCGCCAATTTCCAAGGTGTCACCCTCCTGGGCAACGATTCTTAAAATACCCTGTGCTTCAGCAGTTAAGTCAAATGTGGCTTTATCGGATTCTATCTCGGCAATGTTTTCGTCAAGCTCCACAAAATCACCATCCGCCTTTTGCCAGGTAGAAAGCGTTACCTCCGTAATGGATTCTCCAACGGCGGGTACGTTCATTTCGTAAACTTCCCCGGTGGCCTTCCCTTCAGAAGAGACAGGGGCAGGCTCAGTAGCTGACAATTCGGGGCTGGCAGCCGCACCAGAAGCAGCTGCATCGATTTCACATAAAGTAGCTCCGATTTCCAGTGTGTCACCTTCTTCCGCTTTAATGGTTAGCTTACCGGAAGTTTCCGCAGTAACTTCAAACGTGGCTTTGTCTGATTCCAATTCACAGATCACCTCATCCATCTCCACAAACTCGCCGGTACTTTTGGACCACGAAGCAACCGTTACTTCGGTGATTGATTCCCCTACCGCAGGGACTTTCATTTCAAGGCTCATTTATCTTTTAGTCTTTTAGGTTTTTTTAACTGCTATCTATTGAAAATTTTTTTACTCAAACGTCATCTGTAAATCAAACAGGAAGATCAAATGCCTTTTTCACCAGCTCTACCTGTTCTTCTTTATGGACTTTGGCAAAACCAGTGGCTGGTGATGCACTGATTTTTCTGGCAACACATTCGAAATCCAGCGTGGTCCGGCTTAAGATAAACGTCCAGGCACCCATATTTTCCGGTTCCTCCTGTACCCAGACAACCTTTGGATGGCCATATTTTTTCAGAATGGCCTGTACTTGCTTTTCAGGGAACGGATACACTTGCTCTATCCTCACGACTGCTACGTCTTTGGCTTTTCGTTTTTGTTGCTCTTCCAACAGGTCGAAGTAGACCTTTCCGCTACAGAATAATACTTTCTTGACGGACTTGGCCGTCACGTAGTCGTCTCCAATGACTTCCTGAAACCGCCCACTTGTAAACTCGCTGATAGGGGAGGTCACTCCGGGATGTCTCAATAAAGACTTAGGGGAGAAAACGACCACTGGTTTTCTAAACTCCCAGGTCACCTGACGCCTCAGCAAATGAAAGATATTAGAGGATTTGGTCAGGTTGGCAACCACGATGTTTTCTGCTGCCGCCATTTGTAGGAATCGTTCCATTCGGGCGCTGGAGTGCTCCGGTCCCTGGCCTTCGTAGCCGTGAGGCAACAACATCACGAGACCATTCATCCGCTGCCATTTACTTTCCGCACTCATCACAAACTGATCAATCATCACCTGGGCGCCATTGGCAAAATCCCCAAACTGTGCTTCCCAGATAATCAGTGCATTGGGCGTGGCCATTGCATACCCGTACTCAAATCCAAGAACTCCGTACTCCGATAAGAGCGAGTTGTAAATTCTAAAAGGCTCCTGATCTTTTGCAACATGATTTAAACCGCTATAGGGTTCATTGGTGTTGGAATCAAACAGATAGGCATGTCGATGTGAAAACGTGCCTCTCTTTACATCCTGCCCCGACATTCTTACGATCTTTCCTTCGCTGAGAAGCGAGCCGTAAGCCAATAGTTCTGCGTCGGCCCATCCCAGTTCCTTTTTCTCAAAGAAGTTGGCCTTTCGGTCTTTTAAAAGCTTATCAATTTGCTTTAGCGGTTTGAACCCTTGAGGCACTTCGGTAATGGCTTTACCTATTTGGTTGACCACCTCTTCCGTGATGCTGGTCTCTGGAGATTGATCAAAATCTTTTAGTTTCGATCGCCTCAGGTGTTGCCACTCCTCCTCTATTTTCTGTGGCTTGTAAGGTAGCGGCCGCTGCTTGATTTCGTTTAAGCGGTCCTGAAGTTGAGCTTTAAATGCTTTGTCCAGTTTTTGTATTTCACTAGCGTCCAGGTCTCCTCTTTCCGTCAGCCTTTTGACGTAGATTTCACGAGGGTTTGGATGCTTCGCAATCGTATTGTAAAGTTTAGGCTGCGTAAACTTAGGTTCGTCGCTTTCATTGTGACCGTGTCTACGATAACACAAAAGGTCAATGAAAATGTCTTTTTCAAACTTTTGACGGTATTCTACGGCCAGGCTCGCACAGAAATTGACCGCCTCTGCATCGTCTCCGTTGACGTGGAGGATAGGTGCATCGATGATCTTGGCTAGGTCCGTACAGTAAATACTTGACCGGGCATCGTCAAAATCTGTCGTAAACCCTACCTGATTGTTAATGACAAAATGAATGGTTCCCCCCGTTTTATACCCGTCCAAAAGAGACATTTGGACACACTCATAGACGACTCCCTGGCCGGCTGCAGCCGCATCACCGTGTATTAATACCGGGATTGCCTTGGACATGTCTCCACGGTACTCATCATCTATTTGCGCCCGGGTATAGCCCAGAACGACGGGATCTACTGCCTCGAGGTGTGACGGGTTGGGGGCCAACTTTACATACAGCTTTTTCCCGGCGGTCGTATCCAGGTGAGAGGAGTAGCCTAAATGGTACTTGACATCTCCGTCACCCATGGTCAGGTCCACCTCCATGTTTCCTTCAAACTCACTGAAGATCTCCTCGTAGGTTTTGCCCATGATGTTGGCCAGTACATTTAGCCGTCCCCGGTGAGCCATTCCAATGACGATTTCTTCCGCTCCCAGCTCCGAAGCTTTATTGATAAGCTTGTCTAATGCGGGAATGGTGTTTTCTCCTCCTTCAAGGGAAAAACGTTTTTGGCCCAAAAATTTCGTGTGTAAGAAATTTTCAAATACCACGGCCTCGTTAAGCTTGGAAAGGATTCGACGCTTTTCGTCGCCTGTCGGGCTGATGTTGGCACCTTCGTTCTCACATTTCTTTTTAAACCAGTGGTGAATTTCCGAGTCGCGAATATGGCTGTATTCAAAACCAATGGAGCCACTGTATACTTTTTTGAGGCGGGCAAGTATGTCTTTAAGAGCTGCTTTGCCCAGACCAATCTCACTACCTACTTCAAACTCGGTATTCAGGTCACTTTCTGAAAGGCCCACATCACTTAAGTCGAGTTTGACAGAATGTTTCCTCCGAGGCCGAACAGGGTTCGTGTCTGAAATGAGATGTGCCCATGACCGATAATTATAAATGAGGTTACGGACAGCCGTTTCTTTTGGGGTACTTACTTCGACACCTGCCGAAGAAGAAGTGCCGTTTTGACCAAATTCAAATCCCTCGAAAAATTTTTTCCAGGATTCATCTACAGATTCGGGGTCAGTCTGATAAGATTTATAGAGTTCGTCAATATAGTTACCATGCGCGTTGGCGATGTAAGAATATTTATCCATTACGAGGGTTAAAGTTTGAAAGACAAAATTATGGTACTTTAAGTTCCTTATGAAACCGTAAAACCGATTACGCAAATAATCATTAATTGTTTGCTTACTTCAGGTATTTACTCAGGTAACATTAATCATTCTTATCAATTTTTGTTTGATTTTTCAGGTAACTGTTTGTTGTTGGGTGGTTTGAGTTTCTGGATATGGATCGTTTACACGATTAAATTTTAATAAAAAAGAAGAGACTAATCCGAAGCGTTGTATCAGCCTCTTTTAAGATTTTTTGAATTTTGCCATTCCTGAAGATAAATACCCATCATTGACGAATGACAGAAGCAGTGATGAAGCCAAGGTTACTAGCACTATCAACATCCCACGAATGTCATGTCGATGCTACCGGAGTGTCAGAATGAATCGTGGTTTGGAGTTATTTTTTTGTTCTTTTTAGTTGCGCTTCTGTGTTTGCCTTCATTTCCAGTATCTCGGAGTCGTCAGGTTTGTACTGAAGGTATTTTTCAAAGTCAGTCAGTGCCTCTTGAAAATTTTTGAGTAGGTAGTGGTTGTAACCACGTTCATAAAAAATAATAGGTTCCGCTATTCCATGCTGTTCGGCCCTGTCAAAATCCTTTGTACTTTCATCAAATGCCCTTAACTGATGTCTCAAACGCCCTCGTCTGAAAAAATACATCCCTTCATCAGGAGCTAACTGAATAGCATACGTGTAATCGGTCAGTGCTTTTTCCTTTTTACCAGAGAGGCTGTTTAGTAGTCCCCTGTAATAGTATGATTCGTGATGGTCAGGGTTCAATTTGATCACCTTACTGAAATCCTTTAGCGCCATTTTATGCCTGGTGAGCCGGTAGTTGGCCATTCCTCTTTCAAAATAGGGCATAGGATCCTGGGGGTTTTCTTTGATGCGTTGAGTGGTGAGTTCAATGAGCTTCAGGTTTTGATTGTTCACATGATCCAAAAAGGAAGGTTCGAGTACGATCATATCCGGATCATATTCGGAAGCCAGGTTAAAATCAGCCAATGCCTCTTGATGAAGTCCTAGTTCAGATTTGGCGATGCCTCTGTAGAAATAGGCATAAGCGTGGCGTGGGTTTGCGATAAGTGCCTGATCAAAGTGATGGATCTTTTCCTCATTTGATGCTTCACTCCTGCCTTTGGTGTACCATTCCTCACTGGTTTGGGCAAAAGAAGTACTTGAAACGACGAATGAAAATAAGAGTAGCTGATAGAAGCGCATAAGTAAAGCTGCCATTCAGTGGAAGATAGAAATAACTTACAAATATATGGTGTGCTAACTAGTTGAAAGGCTATTAACTACAATGGGGGTGAAAAATTGAAGGATCGGGAATCCGCTTAAATAATTGTGCGAATAAACGAAGAGGCTTGCATGATATTCATACAAACCTCTACGTTTTTAAGTGTAAGTTCTAAGAACGGTAGATTGCGATTATTGACGAACGACAGAAGCAGTAATGAATCCTGAGTTATTATCCTTGTCACTATCCCATGCATGCAATGTCAATGCTACGGGAGTATCGGAATCAACAGCTGTTTCAAAATTGGTGCCTACTTTAAAATACGTAACGCCGCCATCAAAACTTCCTACAAGTGATAACGGCCTGAATTCAAACCCAAGAATAGGCCAGAGACCGTCGGGAGCCCCATTTGCATTTGTTGCAGATCCAGATGTATCCCAGGACCAAACGTCATCCTCGGCACACGTAATCGTGATGGTTTCTCCTGGGTAAAAGGTCCCAACGCTTAGGCCTACCCCTCCTGACACACTATTTTGATTGGCGTAAACATCAAAAAGTTGGACCAACGTCAATACTACGATGAGTGGCTCATCCTGATAAAACCTGAGTTCGCCATTGTTGAGTACGAGGGTATCTGCAATGAAATCGGGCTTAGTGGTGACGATGGTGTAGCTTTCGTATTCATCTCGTACCCTGATTTGATTGGTGGCATTGGCCAGCTCGTTTTCGAAGAGTAAAGATCCCTCACCGTAAACCTGAACGGTTGCATCGGTCAGCTCGTAAGATTCCGATACCTCGTCAAAGAAATGAACGGACATCAGGAAGTCGATGGTACTCACAACATCAAAATCAAAGTCCGTATATCCAAAATCGGCTGCATCGTATCCCTCAGGTGTGATCACTTCCGGTGTGATTTGCTTGGAGTCATCCTTCGCAATGTCAAATCCAATCGCCAAAGGGGCATCGACAAGGTACGCCAGCTCACTACCCGCTAAAGGTGTTAAATAGAT
>JBCCXH010000032.1:0-20544 GCA_039192005.1 Bacteroidota bacterium | reverse complement strand
CGAACCATTGAAAGAAGCGCCTGACAACCGCATCCAACGAACGGACCTGTTTCTTCACCTGTAAAAGCTGTTCTTTCCAGTCATCACCCAGGAACGTTTTCACAGGTACGGGTAGTTCACCAAAATCCTCTTTCCAAAAATCCGGTATTCTGGAGAAAAAAACTCTTAGGTCTTCAAAGATTTTAGGGTGGTACACACAGTAGGTTGAGTCATTTTTTAACAGGTCGTTTATGGCCTTACCCGTGCCAAATGGAACCCGATCAGAGATCCGATCAGACGGGTAGACGCAGGTTTCATTGATTTCACGCAACCCACCCAGCGGAATGACTTTATTTAAAAAATAAAAATCCTCTCCAGCTTTTCGGGTATTCATGCCGCCCTGTTTTTGGTAAACGGAAGACCGTACCACAATGCAGGACCCCAACGTCTGATGTGCGTATGGAAAACCTGCGTACCTCAACGAATCAATGTAATACCGAAGGTAAAGCTCATAATTGATAATGGCGTCTCGATTGGGGCCGTCCAGCCGGTGTTCATAAAAAACGATCCCTGCATTGGTCTTAGGATTTTCAAATTGTTCTTCAATGGCTTGAAGGTAGTTGGGGTTGCAGGTGCAGTCTGCATCGTAGCAAACAATGACCCCATCTTTTTTGATCCGCTTAAAAAACCGAACCGCTTCATCCATCCCAATTTTTCGTGCCAGCCCGACACCGGCTTTCTTTTCTGGCAACTGGATGTGCTTAAAAAGGAGTTCAAATTTAGACGAGTAGCTTTTTAGCGACTCAATGGTCTGAACGTTTACCGCTCTGACCTCTTCAGAAGCCTGCATGGACTCATTGACCACTACCAATAGCAAGACTTTTTGCCTGGGAGCAACACACTGATTAAGTGCCGTTAGTGCTTCAATTAAGCCTTCTTCCTTAAAAGAAGGGATGACAACGATCAACCCCAGCGACGGGTCAGGTTGATAGTCGGTAAACAGTGCATCGGGCCACGCGTATCGCTTCAGGTACAAAGAATGGCTCATGGAGACCTTCTGCTGATTTTCCATTCATTACCATCAAGTTTAAAGCAGATTCGATCGTGTAGCCGACTTTGGCGTCCTTGCCAAAACTCAAAGAATGAGGGTTTGACTACGTAACCACCCCAATGATCTGGCAGCGGCACCTCCTGGTTCTCAAAGTCCTTTTCTGCAATGGCAAGTTTTTCTTCCAACACCTCTCTTGAGGAAATTTTTTCACTTTGATTGGAGACCAACGCGCCAAGTTGGCTGCCTCTGGGGCGGGAGCGAAAGTACGCCAACGATTCCTCTCTCGGTATCTTCGATGCTGTCCCCTGAATGATCAGTTGCCTTTGTAGGTTGATCCAGGGAAAAAGTAAGCTTACCGTTGGGTTTTCGGCAATTTGTCGGCCCTTTTCACTAGCATAGTTTGTGAAAAAGGTAAAGCTACCTGCGTCAAAGCCTTTAAGTAAAACCGTACGTTGCAAGGGTGCATTATCTCTTCCGACCGTTGCCAGGATCATGGCATTGGGCTCTGTTTCTTCGGAAGAGACCGCCTCGTCAAACCATTTTTTAAATTGATCAAAAGGGTTTTTAAAAACATCCTTTTCATCGAGTGAAGCGAGTGCGTATTCCTGACGCAAAGAAGCGATGTCTGTTTTCATTTATCGTTTAAGACTTGAGTTGATTACATAAGCAGTCATTAGCTCAAAGCGATACCACCCTGATGCATGATTTAGGTAGCGGTCTTTCATTTTTATTTGATTTATTGAGCTAATTATGCGAAAGAATAAAATTCATTATGCAATTTAGAATTGATTTAGCGGTTGAAACCAAAAAAGAATGGGTAGATGCGGTTTTGGGAAATTTTGACGCCTTCCTTCAAGACCACGCAGATTGTGAACGAAAAGCATCTGCCATGGCGCTTAGCATGGTGGCAAAATATCCAAACAGGGTGGAAATCATTCCTGAACTTATTGATACCTCAGTAGAAGAATTGGAACACTTCAGAGATGTCTATAAAATCATGCAGGAGCGAGGCATCCAACTGAGCCATGAGATAGGACAGGACGTGTACATTAAAAAACTACTAGATAGTTGTAAAAGTGGTAGAGAAGAGCGCTTTATGGATCGTCTGTTGTTGGCTTCTTTGGTTGAAACACGTGGAGCAGAGCGATTTAAACTAATTTATGAAGCATTGGAAAAAGGAACATTAAAAAACTTCTATCACCGACTATGGGCTTCAGAAGCCAGGCACGGTGAAACATTTGTGAAAATGGCACTTAATTATTTTGAAAAAGCGTCCGTTTATAAAAGACTGGACGAAATGAAAGCACAGGAAGGAGAGATATTAAATGAATTACCACTAAGACCAGCGTTGCACTAATGGATTATTTTTCAACCGGCAAATTAATCAACCCTCAAAAAGGAGATCTTTTGATTTCCGAACCCTTCCTACCGGATCCGAATTTTGAACGGACCGTGATTCTCCTTTGCGAACACGATGAAAACGGGACCGTTGGTTTTGTGCTGAACCGTGCCGCAAACGTCCGGTTGGTGGATGTAATTGATGAAGTTGGTGGCTTTGATGCCAACCTGTTGATTGGCGGGCCGGTCCAACAGGACACCCTACATTTTATACACCGGCATCAACCTTTAGTAGGTACCTCAAATGAAATCATGGAAAATGCTTATTGGGGAGGAGATTATGATCATTTGATGGAAATGATTAATTCCAGAACCATTCCCCTGGAGGACATTAAATTTTTTGTCGGCTACTCGGGGTGGTCACCCGGACAATTAATGGATGAACAAAAAGCAAATTCGTGGATTGTGATGAAAAATGTAACTTCAGAAATGATTTTTGACTGGAACAACCAAGACCTATGGAAAGCGTGTCTAAATAACATGGGCGGAAAGTTCAAGCTCATGTCCAACTATCCAAAAGATCCCCGTCTGAATTAGGGTATTTGGTTAGTTTTGTGTTAACGAGGATGAAATTGGCTCCAAATGGAAAATGCAGAAAAAGTGCAAGTGCCTTCTAAAGAAAATGAAGAAAAAGCACTTGGTGAAGTTCAGCAAGGTGCTGAATTAACAAGTAATCAAACCGAAGAGGAACGATCAGCAGATACGATCCCGGAAGACACTCAGTCTGAAGGTCAGCCTCCTGTAGAAGAGACGGAAGTCGCAGATCAACAAGAAGCAGTGGTAGAAGCTCCGGAAGTTCAGGCGGACGTACCCGAAATCGTTCAAGAGGAGCCCGCAATAGTTGCTTCCACGGAGGATGACGGAACGGTCGACGATGAATTACCTCAGGAAACAGCGACTTCGCCGGTTCAGGCTTCAGAAGAAGCACAGGCAGTAGGGGAAGGCGACGTCTCAGAAATAGTAGAAAACGAAGCCCTCCCGGAAGTACACGAGGAAGAAGTGCTGGATTTTCACGATGCTACCAAAAAAGAATTAGTGACCAAACTGAGGGAACTAAACCGTGAGGATAACATCCACCGGATAGATCAGGTCTTAAAAGCCATCAAGCCACGCTTCGATGAACTCTATGAATCTGAAAAGGCAGAAGCGTTCAAAAAATTTGAAGAAGCCGGAAACGATCCCGATTCCTTTGACTACCACGGAGGAGAAATAGATAAAGAGTTTCATGTCCTTTACCACGCACTTAAAAGTAAAAGAAATAAGTTTTACAAGGACCTCGAGCAACAAAAAGAGCTGAACCTCAAAAAGAAAGAAGAACTTTTAGAGAAACTTCGACATGTGGTGGACAGTGAAGAGTCGGCTACCAGTATCAATGCAGCAAAAGAAATTCAGACCGAGTGGAAAAAAGTAGGTCCTGTCCCTGGTGCGCATAATAAAACGCTTTGGGCCAACTACAATGCATTACTAGACCGGTTTTATGATCAACGAAGTATTTATTTTGAACTCAAAGATCTCGATCGGAAGAAAAATCTGAAAATTAAAGAAGAGCTTTGCCAAAAGGCAGAAGGCCTTGCCGAGCTAGACGATTTAAAGGCAGCCATCGTGCAACTAAACGAGCTGCATGACGAGTACAAGCACTCAGGCCCGGTACCAAGAGACGATCAGGAGAACATTTGGCAACGTTTCAAAGCGGCCTCAGATGCCGTGTATTCCAGACGAAAAGTCTACTTTGATCAGTTGAAAGTAGAACTCGAAGAAAATCAACAGAAAAAACAAGAGCTGGCGGTTGAGGCAGAAGGGTTTGTGAATTTTAGTTCCGAAAAGATCACCGAATGGAACGCCAAGACCAAGGAGATTCAGGAACTTCAAAAAAGATGGGAAGCCATCGGGGGCTTGCCAAGAGACAAAGCCAAAGCGACGAACAAACAGTTTTGGGGTTCGTTCAAGGTGTTTTTCAATCATAAAAACCAGTTTTTCAAGCAACTGGAATCCACGCGTGAAGAAAACCTAAAACTCAAAGAAGAGTTGGTGCAGCAAGCGGATGCGTTGAAAGAAAGTGATGACTGGAACTCAGCCACTCAAAAATTCAAAGACTTACAAGCGCAGTGGAAAGAAATAGGGCCGGTGCCGGAGAAAGTAAGAAACGAGATTTACAAAAGATTTAAAGGTGCCTGTGATCATTTCTTTGATAAAAGAAGAGCGCAAAACTCAGAACAGGATCGTGAATACCAGGAAAACCTGACGCTTAAATTACAAATCTGCGATCAGATTGAAGCCATTGCAGATCAGGATGAAATCAACCTGGATGACGTCTATGACCTCATTGATAACTATGCAGACCTGGGTTTCGTACCCAGAAACGCAATCAAGAAGGTTCAGAACCGATTTGAGGAGGCTACGCATGCCATTTTGAATTTGGAAGACCTGGAGGAAGGAGACCGGTCCGATTTGAAAAACCATATTTACAGAAGCCGGTCACGAAGGAATTTTGGAGGCGGTGGCGGTGGAGACCGTAAGGTGCAGCGACAGGAACACACCATTAGAAGAAAAATTTCAGAATTGGAAAATAATATTTCTACCTGGAATACCAACATGGAGTTTTTTGCCTCTTCCGCAACTGCAGATAAGTTAAAAGCGGACCTTCAAAAAAGGATAAATGCCGCAAAAGGAGAGTTGGAAGACTTGAAATCTCAACTTAGTGCACTTTCTTCATAAAGATTATTGGATAGGGCTTGTGAAATACAAGAGTAGGTGTATTTTTGCAAACCGTTTTTAAGGGTTCTCTAAAAACAACCCATTTAAAAACATACAAACGGTAGGCCTCCATAGCTCAGTTGGCCAGAGCAGCGCACTTGTAATGCGCGGGTCGTTGGTTCGAATCCGACTGGAGGCTCACAAAAAACCCACTTAAAAGTGGGTTTTTTTGTTTCTACTTACTTTTAAGCACTAAGCTTAGAGGATGATCCGAAGGTCTTAATTGATTTGGTTGCTTTTTTTTCTCCTGAGTGAATTAAGCAAGGTTCCTCTATTATGGCCTCACACATGATTGATGTTTTGTAGTAAAAAACGACTACTGATTTGAGTTCAATGAAAACAATCATTCGCTACGCGTACCTGTCCGAATGGCCAGCCGACCAACTAATAGATTTCTTTCCTTACCTATCAGTAAAAGATCAGGAGAAAAACAGAAAATACTACCGGGAAGTAAACCGAAACCAACACCTGATGGGACGAATGCTACTGGCTGACTTACTACAGCATCAGGGGCTGCCTGGAAATGAGTTAATCAAAGAACTAAACGTGAAGCAAAAGCCCCACTTGCCAAACACGGACATCTGTTTCAATATTTCCCATAGCGAAGACCTGGTCATTTGCGCGATCTGTGACCATGAAGTCGGCATAGATGTAGAGCGAATCAACCATTCCGTGGACTTCAATGACTTTGGCAGTACCATGAATGCGACCCAATGGCAGGTCATTCACCAGTCAGACGATCCGCCAAAAGCATTTTTTGATTTCTGGGCAGCAAAAGAAAGCCTGATTAAAGCCGATGGGAGAGGGCTCGCCATCCCACTCGAAGAGATAGAGGTGTATTCCGATTACGGCACCATTGATGACACGCGCTGGGAGTTGACCCCGATTTCGTTAACTACAGATTATGCCTGTTGTTTAGCTGGCGAATCTTTAGGAGAAGTGAGCGTCACTAAGCTTTTACCCTAATCATAAGGCTTGCAAAGCTCTTCTCGGCGATAATTAAACAGGGCAATTGCATGTTGAAAAATTCGACTGTTCCGCGCGGCTTAAAAAAGAAGCCATTATTCCCCTTTTGGAAGGGGTTGGGGTAGGTATAGATTAAAACATCTTTTTATAAGACCGCGTGGAACAGACGAATTTTTGTCCATAAATAGGCTTGAAATATTAACATACAATCGCCCTACTTGTAGCTCCTCTTGGTGTCGCGTAATTGAAAGTTGTCTTTATCCGATGAATGATGATGTAGGATCGACCAAAAAAGTGTTCAGGTCGATCAACTATTTCATTTATTTATGTTAATTATCCGATGACAATCTTGCAAGATTGACGATTGTCAACTAACCTTGTGCTTCACTATTCTATTTCACCACCATGAAAGTAGATCAAATTTTTATATTCCATTTAGACATGAACTTAATAAGTAGGCAAAGAACCCAGGAAATGGGCTGGATAAGCAACATGATTCTTAAACAACTGTTTGTTGTTTTTGCAGTCAGTTTTTTTACGTTTCAGGCCCAGGCCCAAGATTGGGATACAAACACCACTGGTCAGATTACTTATACCGGAGGAAAGGTAGGGATAGGGACGACTACACCGGCAGCAAAGCTTCAGGTTCATTCTTTTGGAAATGAAAAGGGACTCAGGCTATACAACGATGAAGACCAGGCTCAGTTCAACTTTTGGCCGGTAGCATCAAATGGTGTTAAGCAGCTTAGGCTTTCCGAGGATACGGGTGGCAAGACAGTGATGACGTTTACCGAAAACGGAAATGTAGGAATCGGAACGACCACACCGGGGGATTTCAAATTGGCCATTCATGCGAGTAACGACTATTATTCGAACATTCGTTTGACCAACAATGCGAACGTAAGCAATGGTGTTCAATTTGGCAACGTGGCCAGACTTAATAATGATGCTGAAATCTGGAATTTCGAAAACGCTTTCTTCCGGATAGGAACAAATAATACAGAAAGGTTTAGGGTGGCTGCTGATGGGAAGATTGGAATAGGAACAAGTGACCCCATTGTGAAGCTGGACATCAGGTCAAGCCTGTGGGTCGGTTCCAATTCATCGAACGGCCTTTTTATTTCAAATAACCTGGATCGTTACGGAGTAGGGAATACGAATGTATTAATTGAAACTCAAAACTCTACTCCTCTACAGATTCGTGCCAGTGGGGATGCAGATCTTGTATTGGGTTCTACCAGTGAGATTATGCGACTAAATGGAGAGGGGAACGTAGGCATAGGAACCAGCACACCTTCCCACAAACTAGAAGTTTTCGGTACTATTCGGGCAATAGAAATTAGATGTGAAGCTCCCCCCTGGCCGGACTACGTATTTGAAGAAGATTATGAGCTACCCTCTATCGAATCTGTCGAATCGTTCATCAAATCCGAGGGCCACCTGCCTGAAATGCCCACAGCCGAAGAAGTAGCAGCAGACGGCGTGGCTTTAGGAGAAATGAACCGGTTGTTGCTTCAGAAAGTAGAAGAGCTGACGCTTTATACCATCGAGCAACAAAAAGAAATAAAACAGTTGAAAGAAGGAGAAAATGTATTGATCCAGCAACTACTCAAACGAATCGAAAAAATAGAAAATAGTCAGAAATGAAAAAGTTCCATCAAGTATTACTTGTAACATTGTTATCAGCCAATAGCTTCCTGTATGGCCAGTACAGCGATCTCAAGATTGATAATCAATTAGTTATAGACACAGACGCTAATAACATTTTAATGGGTGACCTTGCATCTGGAGACGGTCTGCGAGGTTTTTCTTTATGGTCAGGAGATAGAGAGCGAATTTTTATTAACCAGAATGGAAATGTAGGGGTCGGAACAAACGACCCCATTGTGAAACTTGACATCAGGTCAAGCCTATGGGTCGGTGCCAACGCATCGGACGGCCTTTTTATTTCAAATAATCTGGATCGTTATGGAGTAGGAGTTAAAAATGTATTAATAGAGACGCAAAATTCAGTTCCTCTTCAGATTCGCGCCAGTGGGGATGCAGATCTTGCATTAGGTTCTACCAGTGAGGTTATGCGACTAAAAGGAGAGGGAAATGTAGGAGTAGGAACGACGTACCCTCAAGGTAAGCTGCACTTACATAAACAGGAAAACGCAGTAAATGTAGAAACAGTCGATTTAGTTCTTTCGCAATTTAATGGAGTGAGTAAAATCTCAGGTCTATATACAGGCACGCACAAGGGGGGAATTGCTTTTTCTACCAACAACGGAACGTTAGGAGATATGAATGAACACATGAGGATTACTTCGAGTGGCAACGTTGGCTTAGGAACCAGCACACCTTTCCACAAACTTCAAATTGAGGACGGATTAAATATGAAAATCGGAGCCGGAACACATACTGGAGAGCCTGCGTTCTTTTTATCCAGATGGACAGGAGGGGGAGATAACTACCAATCAGTCATTTTGCACTCACTATCAAATAACACGGATTACGGGTTAGCATTCAGTACCACAGAGGGCACACATCTAGATGGTGATTATTCGGGTTACAGCCCTAAAATGTACCTGACCCAGTCGGGAAACTTAGGCATTGGAACAACCAACCCTTCCCACAAACTAGAAGTTTTCGGTACTATTCGGGCAATAGAAATTAGATGTGAAGCTCCCCCCTGGCCGGACTACGTATTTGAAGAAGATTACGAGCTTCCTTCAATCGAATCAATCGAACAATTCATCAAATCGGAAAAACACTTACCTGAAATGCCTACAGCAGAAGAAGTAGCAGCAGACGGCGTGGCTTTAGGAGAAATGAACCGTCTGTTGGTTCAAAAAGTGGAAGAGTTGACGCTCTACCTGATCGAGGCCAACAAAGAAAAAGAAGCGCTTCAAGAGACGGTTACAACACAGGGTGCTGAACTGACAGCTCAACGTTTGCAACTTAAGGCAATCACTGAACAACTTGAATCCATCAACCTGAAACTTGAAAACCAAGATCAATAAGTTCAACACATTAATTACGCATGAAAGAACGCCCATTACCATTCAGTAAAATACTTAAATCCGTCGGTCGAATGAATCGAAGAAATCAACAAAAGCAAGTCATCGTTAAGGTGGTCGTACTTGTCGTGCTTCTGGTCAGTGTGCTTTTCTCCCATGCCCAAAACACCGAGTACGTAGGAGAAGAAACGCTTACTGGAAACATTACTTCGAATTACGTTTACACCAAGAGCGTAACTATAAAGCCCGAAGCGACCATAAGCAGTGCAAATGGAAATATTTCGATCCGTGCTTACGCGACGAACCCGCCGCCGGCCAGCTCAAATGGGCAAAACTACGTTCGGGTAGAAGTTCCCAAAACAGCTGTCTCTTCTGAGCAGGTACTTACGAACATGGGACCGGATGAGAAAACTACCTCTTACTCCTACTCAGACGGGCTAGGTAGGGGGATTCAGGACGTAGTCGCTGAAGGGGGACCTGGCTACGAAGACATCGTGCAGCACCACGAGCATGCGGCTACAGGTAGGCAAGAAACATCTTATCTGCCATATGTTAAAAGTTATAGTGAGCCGGGAGGCTTTATTTCTGATGCAAAGAACGAAACCACTGCTTTTTACGCAAACCCTCCGACAGGAATAGCAGGAGATACCAAGCCTCAAACGATCAATCAATATGAAAACTCTCCTGGAGGGCCGATGGAAGCAGGAACTGGTGTAGGAGCAGACTGGCATACGAACAACAAAAAATCTACCTCTGATTATTTCCTTTATGAAAAGCCCGTAGCTGTAGATCAACGTTTAGTCAATTGGAAAGTTAACATCTATGGCGATTTGATTAAGAGAGGTGAACATCCTTCTTACCTGCTACAGGTTGTAGAGTCTGTAAACGAAGATAACATCAAATCACAGTCCATTACCGATAGCAGAGGGCGAAACATCGCAGTAAGGACATGGTTTGAAGAGGGAGCTGATTCCAGGTGGATTACCACCTATTATGTATACGATTCGTTTAACCGATTGCGCTATATCCTGCCACCTGCGATTTCTAATGAACCTTTTCTGACGGAAACACAACTCAAAGAGTTTGCCTTTCAATATCAATACGACTACCGTGGACGGCTCATCTCTGAAAGGAACCCGGGTTCCGGTGAAACGCTTTACGTTTACGATCCTCGTAACCGATTGGTGTTTTCACAAGATGAGGAGCAGAGAAAAGCGGATCAGTGGATTTTTCGGAAATATGACCGGTTCAACAGGCTAATCATTACAGGTTTGGAAAGTTCGGATAAAACACAAACAGAGTGGGCCGATGTCTTAAAAACCGCAACTGGAACAGAATTATTTGAAACTACGACATCGGATGCAATAGGATATACAACGAATAGTTCCTACCCCAATACTTATGATGAACTATTAACCATTACCTATTACGACGGTTACTACTTTATCAATAACAGTAACTGGGATACAGACCTCAGTTCCAATCCTTTTGGCTACCAGCCTTCTGTTTCAGGTGTTCATCTTCCTACAGCTACAGGCCCGACGAAAGGGTTAACAACTGGTAGTAAAGTAAAGGTGTTAGGTACAGAACATTGGTTAAACAGCGTGATCTATTACGATGACGAATACCGTACCATTCAGGTGGTTTCCGAAAACCATTTGGGAGGGTACGATCGGATTTCCAACCAACTGCACGACTACAACGGAATCTTACAAAAGATGAAGTTGGAACATACAAGCGCCACTGAAGCAGTAAGCCTCCTCAGTGAATACCAATACGACCATGAATTCAGGTTATTGAAAGCCTATGAGCAAATCAATAACGACCCTAAGGTATTGACAGCTGACTATCGGTACAATGCATTGGGGGAGTTGGTTGAAAAAAACCTGTATTCTACCAATAACGGCCAATCTTTTTTACAGTCTGTAGACTATCGCTACAATATAAGGGGGTGGTTAAGCAGTATTAACAATCACGATTTATCCGAATCAGAAAGTAAAGCCGCTCCCGATTTATTTGGAGCCAACTATCATTATCAACGGTCACCGATCATTGCCGCAAAGTCTCACCCGAGGTATGATGGGAGCTTGGCGGCTATGACCTGGAAAGCTTCGAATGTGACTCCTGCCGAAACGCCCGAAGGCGGCCCCCAATCAGGTAAGAAGACAGGAAGCGGATACAAATACGATGGGCTAGGCAGGCTGGACTACACCAAGTACGGTACCGGAAACACGTTTTCTTCGGAACCTGACTTCTATTCAGTGAATCCGGATTACGACGATAATGGAAACATTTCGAAACTGATACGGAACGCAGCTGATGAAACAGGTCAAGCCTCCGAACAAATTGATGACCTGACTTACGAATACGACCGTACCCCCCTTTCAAACCGACTGGACGCGATCCGGGATGCCGGTACTCCAGCAGGTTTCAATAATACCAGTCGGGCAGATGGTACATCGGTAGATATGCTCGTCGAGTACGAGTACGACGATAACGGAAACCTGACGCGTGACCCTCACAAGGAAATGACCATCACCTACAATTTCCTACAGCTTCCCTCACGCATCGAATTTGACTACGGAGCCTCCATCGCGTACACTTACGATGCCACCGGTAACCGGTTATCTAAGACTGTTACTTTCCCAAATAATAATAAGAAACAAGAGAGCAAAGTGGAGCGAATGGATTACATCGGCTTGGTAGAGTACAAAAACGGCAGTATCTACCAACTTTTTACCGAAGAAGGGCGTGCGCTCAAACAAAACAACCAGTATTTCTATGAGTACTTCCTCACCGACCATCAGGGCAACAACCGGGTAGCTTTTGGTGTCTTACCTGAACGGCACGTGTACCGGGCTAATATGGAAGGTGGTGACGCTGACACTGACTTTGCTTTCCCAACTCCCAACGAGGTACGACAAGCCACGCAAAACCACACATCTGGCGGAACGAAAAGTGCAAATCTTTTCGGCAACAATGGAGTAGAACAAAACGCAGTAGGACCTGCTAAAGTACTGGACATTGCAGTGGGCGATGAAGTAGAAATGGAAGTCTGGGCTAAATACGATGATGGAGTCAGCTGGAATAATTCCTCTATCTCCACGATTGCCACATTGGTCTCTTCGATCTTTGGTGGTGCTAGCACAGGTGTGGGTGCGGAGCGTGCAGTCACATCACTTGAAAATGCATTACAAGATCCCGGAGATTACGGGTTATTTGAAAATGCCCCTAAAGAGGTAACCAGTGCCTACCTACAGTACTTGTTTTTTGACAAAAGCTACACATTTAGACCGGAGCATTCCAGCTATGTATCGGTGAGTGATGTCGCCGAGGGGCAGTGGGAGCGATTGGAAACCGGCAAGCTTTCCTTCCCGGAAGCAGGATACCTGTTCGTATACGTATCCAATGAAAGCGACCAACCCGATATCGTGTATTTTGACGACCTGAAGATCATACACGAAAGCCCGAATTCGAGCTTTAAAGTAAGCCAGGTCAATGACTACTATCCCTTTGGGATGCTCACGCAAAACAGTTGGCGAAACCCGGACTATCAGGACCCTGGCTTGTTGTACCAAAGTTATTACAACACCTACGATAGCCTGAGCGAAACTCACGATTTCTTCTTACGAAACTACGATCCTACGCTTGGCCGATGGCTACAGGTAGATCCTTATAACCAGTTTGCTTCTCCATATGCAGGTATGGGAAATAGTCCACATGTGGGTGTCGACCCTGATGGAGGATTTTGGCATTTAATAGCTGGGGCAGCAGTAGGTGGCTATATTGGAGGTTCCGCATCTTCATTAGCTGATGGACAAGCAGGATGGGCGAATCCAGGTAAATGGGGGAGAGACGATTGGCGATGGGCAGCAGGAGGGGCGGTAGCTGGTGCCTTTTTATCTCAAGGGTTTTTCGGTCATAAAATTGGAGATGGAACATCAACTTTTGGAGCTAAAATTGGAGTTCAGAATCCCTCATTTTCTCAACAGTTTAGAGCAAATATTGAAAGATTACTTTTTAAAAATGGAAGTATAAATGGAATTCACTATAACAACGGATATAGGCCTTATGGTTGGATAAGAACCATCTCAAACCGTATCTCAAAAGGAGGTGACTTTCCTATACCCAAACTTCATGGACCTTCTTTTCCACGTTTTCTTGCCACACGAGGAATTACTACAAAACTAGCATCAGTTACTGATCGGGTGGTTGATCTGACAATGAAAAGTACGCCTTCTCCTTCGAGAAATATAAATACAGAAAAAACCTTTCATTTTCAAGATGAAGGGGATTTGTTCCGATTGTATGGAACAAACAACCCGAGCCTAGCCCAGTTTAGGCCAGGGGCTATTGATCGGCATTTACAGCCCATTGCCGATTATTTGAATGAAGACCCTTCAAGACGATTAAATGCCGTTATTAGAAGATGGGATCACCTTTCCAAGGATAATCAACTTTCGGGAAGAGATCCTAATAAGGATGATGTAGTTATAGGAAGATCCAAAGCGATTTACACAGCTTTAAGAAGACTAGGTGTTTCACGTGAGCAATTAAAAAGTATTTATGGTGAATATACTCTCAGAATTGATAATTATCAGTTTGATCACTCAATAACGTTTACTATTCGTTAATTGTATGCTTCTCAGATGAAAGTCTATTACTTAATCATATTATTAATTTTTATCACACTTCGACTTCATGCTCAAAAAGACTTGACTGTCAATATTGAACTTTACGAGCATGCTCTCAATGCACCTTCATTGGACATCTACGAGATAACTGAGTATTTTAGAACGGCTTCAAATGTTGACTCAGAACTTATAGAGATGTCATATTATTGGATATGTGACAACATCGAATACGATGTTGAGTTATCAAGGAAGAGTCATTTAACAGATGAAGATGTCTCAGTTGAGAGTACTATTAAATCAGGCAAGGCTATTTGCTCTGGATACTCAAAGCTATTGTGCGAATTTGCTTTCTATTTAGATATTGAATGCGCTGAAATAAATGGTATTGGTCAGAACTATCTAGATCCAAAAATGGATTCAATAGAGATGAATCATGCTTGGAATGCAGTTTTAGTAGACAGTAACTGGAAACTCATTGACGCAACCTGGGGAGCCGGAGGAGTAAGTGGCAGATCCAATGAATATGTGAAAAATCTTGATATGAGATATTTTTTCGCTGATCCTGAGTTTCTACTTATCGATCATCTACCACAAGACTCTACTTGGCAAATGAGAGATAATCCAATAAGCTACTCAGAATTTTGGAATGAACATTGGTCTGAAATGAGGTTTAGAAAATTTAATAACCTACTTGATGAAGATAAATATCAAAGGCATCTGGAAATGATGAAAAGAGAACCCATCAAGATTGATGAAGATGGATATCGCTAACAAAGGAATAAGGGAATGAAAGTAAACTTAATCAATGAAATGAATCATTACTTCGGCTTTTCCGATGGATCACAGTTAAAAAAGAATAATCAATGTGTCAGAACTTAGAAAAGCAAATACAGATGCTACTTACTTGCTCACCTTTACAGTGTTTAGGGTGGGTCCGTGTATTTACAATGAGTAGTACTAAAGTGGTGATATGTGATGCATTGAGATATCCAGAAGTTTTGTACAACGAATAAAGGAAGATTATTCTAGTCGTCATTGGACATCTAATGTCTAGGAGAAATAAAAAGAATAGATTATTGGACGAGGGGACTGTAGATCCCCAAAAAACTAAAAAAATGAAAATAAAATTACTCATCACCTTTTTTACTGTAGGAATACTTACATCGGTAAGTGCGCAGGTACCACCATCCCCTGCTAGTTTGGGTTTGGTTAGGGAAGCGAGTTCTTCAGTAAACATGTACACCGGAAGGCCTTCAATTAATGTTCCACTTTTTAGTTTGCCACATCATAATGGGCATAGCGTCTCTATAGGCTTAAGTTATAATGCAAGCGGGCATAAAGTACAGGACGTAGCAGGTCCAACCGGCCTGGGCTGGTACCTCCACCAAGGAGCAGGAAAAATAACCCGTGTGGTTAGAGGAAATCCAGATAATGGTGAGATTGCTTCTCCAAATACTTACAATGGCTGGTTAGAGCAACTTGGAACGGGTACCAATCACCCTGATCCTCAATATAATGGAGCTCAATTAGATACAGAGTATGATTTGTTTTTCTTTGAAATTCCGGGTGCTTCAAAACGATTTACTGTTGCTACCTCTGGTGAGGTGAGGCTACTGGGATCCGATGAAAACTTTTCTGTAAAGAAGATAGGTCCTATCGAGTATGAAGGGACTAAATGGGAAATTGTTGATGGTCATGGAAATGTATATTACTTCAATGAAAGTGGAAAAGAGTTCGAATTTTCAAGGATGAATACCTCAGAGTCAGATGGTAAATATGTATCAACCAATGAAGAGGAATATGTATCGACCTGGTATTTGTCAAGAATTGATTATTACAATAGCCCTTACGACATTACTTATTCATATGCTACAAGACCTAGTTACAGTTACCAATATTACAATAGTATTCTTGGTTTACAATGGAACACATGCGAAACAGATGTAACATCTAATTCAAAATCGAATTTGAAAATTCAAATTGTTGAACCCAAGCACCTTGTAAAAATCTCATCTCTGAAGGGTAATATCGAATTCGAATGGAGTCCATCTAGACAAGATGTAGGAAGTAGCTTCCTAACCAAAATTCACTTGAAGGATCCTGTTGATAACCTTGTATCTTCATTTCGCTTCCATTATTTCTACTCAGACTCTTACGATGCAGAGCAGTTTTTTGGTTCTCCGTATGCTTGTGATGCAAATGTCTCTAATAAGAATAGGTATCGTTTAATGCTAGAAAAAATCACGGATATTACTACTAGTGGGGAAAATTTATACCGATCGTTTAAATATTCAAATGACGTTGATCAAGATTCAGAATGTAACGAACCTGTCGATGTATATGAACTCCCTCCAAGAAATAGTTGGCAATTCGATCATTGGGGCTACTATTCAATTCACTCACAAGACATACCTTACTTAAATTTCCCTGATATACAGGTAAAACATAGTAGACCACTTCAATATAAAGAGATACTGAATGGTCACCCAAGGACACCCAACTTGACTACTACTTTAGCCAATCAGCTAATTGAAATGCATTATCCCACTGGTGGCTACACAGAGTATGAATATGAACTTAACTACGGGCATCTGGTAGGAACAGAAGTGAATGAAAATGTGGGTGGACTAAGGATAAAAAGGATAGATGTTAAAGATGCGAATGGCCAGTTAGCCAAGTCTACTAACTACACTTATGAACCCGGCGTTTACCTAAATAAGCCTGTTCATTTTTTTACCTTTAATATAAGTAATAGATCGACTTACAGAGAATCATTATTGACATTAGAAACAAGGTATCAAAGTACTTGTAATCTTGGAAAGTTATATACCTCCACAGTTAGTAGTACTTCTTTTAATGCACTTTTTGACGTGGATGGGCTGGCAATAGAATACCCTGTTGTAGAGATGTCTTCTCCTGGCTACGGCCGTGAGAAGTATCAATTTTATTTAAAATCTACTGAAAATCCAGAAGTAATTACTTATGACAATGATTATAACGTAACATACAACGGAGGAAATTACGGACCACCATTTGCACCAAGGACTAGGAATTGGAGCCCTGCGGGGATGTTAAAACAAATTGACCGTTACAAAGGATCAGAAAACAACCCTTATGAAACAGTAATTTGGAAATATGAACCAGTTGGTCCTAATAACACATTAATCAGTGGGAACAGAGGAGTTAGGGTCCCGTATGCAGTAGGTATTTTTACTCAAAAGTACAGAGAGGCTACTGGCGGTATTCGACTAAAAGAGGAAACGAGAAAGGTTTTTTCTGAAGATCGTTTGAATTATAGTGAGTATAAAACCAACTACGTTTATCGGTCAAGTGATAGATCTTATCCAAAGGAAATCGTAAGCACCTTTCCGGATGAAACACAAAAGAAAACTATCTACCAATACGTTTCCGACCTCGCTAATTTTTTGCCTTCCTCTTCGGGAGGGATTACTTCTGGGTCTGCCTCGCAAGCGAAAGCATTGTTGGACTTGAAAGAAGATCACGTAGTCGCTGTACCCATAGAACGTGTGAGCTACATTAAAGAAGTAGAGGATACTGGTTTTAGAGTTACAGGGGCACAACTTAATGTCTACGACCGGGAACCAACTCTCTCCCCAATAGGAGGACCTAATTTTGGTAAACCAATTGTGTCAGAAGTATATGGCTATACCGTCGCGGGACCATCTTCACACAGAAATGCGTATGTCACAGGAAATGGAACCAGACTCGAATGGGACGAAAATTATGAGTTGTTGATGGACTATAAAGTAAATGCTTCGGGTAATTTGAATCAAGCAGAAGGCCTGGATGGCCAACGGATAACCTACGGGTACACTAGTGATGGGTATTTACGAAGTGCTACATACAATGATCCTAGCCGTGTGCTAACTTATAATTATGAGCCATTAGTGGGTATCTCTGAAGAAAAAGATATTAATGGCAAAAAAGTCTCTTATGAATACGATTTCCGTAACCGACTTCATTTAAAGAGGGATCATGATAGTAATATTATTGAAAGGTATCGGTATAATCTAGCCAATGAACCCAGCGAATTAGCTGCCGCTATCAATGTATCAGGTAGTCAAATTGTAGGTCAGACTCAAACTTTTAGTGTTGAAAACATCAACGCTTTTGGTAATGAAAATACTTCTGAATTTGTATGGAATTTTGATGGGGTAATAAAGTACGGGACAGTTGTTAACCATACATATACTGATATTGGAAATCAAACGGTTACGTTAACTATTCTTAATCCTGAGTATAACGAGCCGAAAGAAATAACTAAAACCATCTCTATAACGCCACCGAATTGTTCGATAAGTAGTAACCCAGATTCTTTTAGATTTACTACAGAAGGTTCTCGTACGTTTACTATTGTAACTAGTGAACCTACTTTTGAAATTGCTGAATTAAAGAACTTTTATTATGATATCACAGGACTTAAGCGTGAGTGGTTCACTATAAAAAGATCAGGTCCAGGGGGTGTTTTTCTAACAGTTACTGCTACTCGGACAATCATAGGAAGTGGTAGAGCAAGTGGTAGTATTCTATTAAGAGCAACAGATTACTGCGAAGTAGAAATACCCATCTCTATTACTGGAATACCAACTTGTACGCAATTCTGTTCAGGAGCTGCTGGAAATAATTGCGGTTGTGTTTGGGATGAAGTCGACCAAAGATGTGAAAGAAATGGTGTGGCTTGTGTTTTACCTGATAACTAATTTTAACCTTTGGAATTCTATTTTTTCACCCTCAGCGTTCCTTTCAAGGAATTCTGAGGGTGAAAAATAGCAATTCCGTATAGAAAATTTCATTCAACTTAGGAGCGTCTTTTTAGTCTAAAGAACATATTATGAATTCACCATCCAATAAAAAGAAAAACATGAAAATTTTTACATTCATTGCGTGCATCATTTTAGCGGTAGCATGCCCTGCACAACCCAAGTATGGCATGCGGCTGGGAGCCATCTGGACGTATGGCAACCAAAATGCATCCGGTGAACTCGTCACGTACGGTTCATCCATAACGTCGTATTCGGTCGGTCTTTTTACGGATGTGGAACTTGGCTACCGTACGTCCCTGAATATCGGTGCCAGTTACGAAGAGCGCCAAGTGGCGTACGACGTGAACGTACCCGGTGTGGTTTTTGGGATTTTCGGACCCATGCCTTCCTTTTCGCAGGTAAATGCAAAAGACCGGTTCCAATACCTTGCCGTACCTGTATTTCTTGAATACAGTCCGGTTGATCGTTTGGGCTTTTCTTCCGGCCCACAGTTGGGTGTTTTATTAGATGTAAACTCAGAAACGATTGGGAGAAGTTTCAATACCCGGGAGTTTGCCAGTGATATCGACGTGAGTTGGGGCGTGGGAGTGGAGTTTCAGGGAGAGAGGAGTACGTTGGGAGTCAGGTACAATTATGGATTAGCAGACCTGAACAGTCCGGGAGTAGAAGGAAGTAAGTACCATACCAATACCCTCCATGTTTTTCTGGCCGCAACGTTCAATTAAGTATTCCAATGAAGAAACCAGAATCAATGACTCAAAACCAAACTAATCCAACATTAAGTAAATCAAAAACCCAATCCAGGGCAAATGCATGTTAGATTCGGCTGCTCCAAGCGGCTTTAAAAAAGAAGCCTATATTCCCCTTCTCAGAAGGGGCCGCCCTGGCCGGGTTTCGGGGAAGTTAAGACTTAAAATGTCTTTTTTAAAGCCGCGTTTAGCAGCCGAATTTGGCATAAAAGAAGTTAGAAATGTTAACATGCAATCGCTCTGCAATCCAATCACTCTAAATCGTTATAATCGAATAAATCCTTCAATCTAAAAAATCAAATCCATCAGACGTCCCTTCACCATAGCGCTACTCTTAACAAGTATCTTTTGTCAGGCCCAAATCAAATTTGATGTAAAGGTCTCGGACAAACACCTGCAAAAAGTAGAAAAGAGCAAGGATGCGCGGGAGAAGCTAAAAAGCTACAAGAAGTACTACCAAAAGGACAGTGTGAAGCAGGCAAAGAAAGCGTGGAAGAATTACCGGAAGCAAAACAAGGACAGTTTAAAGCAGGAGGGAGCCTGGAAAGAAGCCAAAGCAAACCAAAAGAAAATCTTAAAAGATGAGTGGGAACCCTACAAAAACCAATACGGAAAATACCGCTTAGACTCCCTGGATTTACCGGAGCCGAAAGACTCTTTAGACTTCGCACTCAGGGAGCTGGCCAAACAGGGGGAGTGGCAACAGCTTCAGCAAGTATATGAGCAGTATGGTCAATACGACTCCACGTACCTGGACCGGTTTAAAATAGATTCATCAGTTTTTGAGGTGAAGGAACGGCTGGCACCCCATGGCCTGGACAGTGCCGAACTGGCAAATCGCTTTAAGGTAAAAGAACGGGTGGCGTCTTACCTGCCCGAAGAGTTGCAACAAGAATCTGACTTCAACATTGCGCAGCAAATGAAAAACGGTACCCTTGATGAGTTTGGGAACATCCAACAGCTGGACAAGTCTGGTGTCAAAGACTTTTTTAAAAACGTAAAACCGGAAGAGTTTACCAAGTCGCAGGTGTCGCTAAAAGCGGCGAAGAAAAAATATGCGACGTTGCCCAACCTGGAAAAGCAGGAAGAAGGCATCAGGAAACAATCGCTGGAAGGGACCCCTTGGAAGAAACGCATCTACTTGGGAGGTAACTTCACCATCCAGTCCACAGATCCCTTCATTGTAGACGCGGACATTCGGTTGGGATACCGGTTCAACAAAAAGTG
>JBCCXH010000031.1:0-20606 GCA_039192005.1 Bacteroidota bacterium | reverse complement strand
CCAGTATTGAGTAGGCTTATGGCAAGATTCTTTTTATTTCCAATCTTTCGATGAACTTCAATCGCTTTTGAATCATATCTCAAAGCATTCTTTGAGTCTTTATTTTGAATATAAGTTGTTGCTATTTCAGTTAGAGTGACGGCTAATTCATATTGATTATCTAATTCATTTGAAAGCTGTGCAGCTTGAAAAAAAAACTTTAAAGAAACTTCAAGTTCTCCTTTCTTCCTAAAACCCAGACCTAGTCCTCTGAATGCTTTTATGACATAATTATCATTATTTCGACTTTTTGCCTCGTCCAAAAGAAGTTGACCATAATAGATGACATCATTGGGATCAGAACTACTAAAGGTAATTCGATTGATTACTTCCAACTTCAAAGAATCATGTACCAAATCTAATGATAGCTTCAGACTATCCGCAGCTTGTTGATTTTGCGATAATAGCCCCGATAACGGCCATAAGGAGAAGCTAACTATTAGAATTATTCTACAGATGAATTGATCCTTAAAGATTCTAACTTGGTTGATCAGCTTGCAATCGTGGATCAATAATAATTTTCTCGCCACTTTCAGATCTAAATTTGATGTCAAATTTATCAATTTCTCCTGCACAGCAAGACTTTCGGATGGAAGTGGTGATGGTCATCTTATTTTTTCTCCTTCTCCTTTTCATAAGTTTCTTGGAGCCGTTTCGACCACCTTTTATTTTAAGGAGCTTTTTAATCCCACTATCCGGCAACGCCTGGAAAGTTACCGTATCCTTTTGCCAAACGTCACTGACGGTGGTTTCCTCTTCTACTTTTTCAAAAGGCCCGGACTCGGCATTGCTGTACAGCAATTCGCTGTTCTCATACTTTAAATATACGTACCTTGTATTGCTCATTTGATCTTTTCCAATTTTGGTTGCAGTTCGAATATATGACAGAAGTACGCATAAATCCAGTATTTATCCTTATCATCTGACAAAATATTTGAAAATGAACAGTTAAACTTCACAATATAGCGTCAACCGAACAATTTTTATAAAAAAAGTCCAAAATTCACTTCTTCTTTTCACACCCCGCAAGCCGTCATTTTTTCATTTGTTAATGCTTCTTTCATCGACCGATTGAAACGAAGCAACGACGAAAGCCTTTCTCACTTCGATCAATCATTTCGTGAACCGGAATGACGCATGACCGGATACCCCAAAAGAGGTATTCGGGAAAATACCATTTTCGGGGTAACGTCCGAGCAGTCGCAACGCCTAATTTGCACCCAATCGAAAACAATCATGCGTTATTTAATTCCGTTACTTGCGTCTACTAAGACCCTTACCCTAGCAATATGGCACACCTGCTTCCTCATCAGTCACCGTCCATCAATGGGTTCACGATGATGAAGAAGTTTTTACTGGTCGGCGATTACAACGAAGGCACCGGTTTTCACCGGGTGGTCCGTCACATCAAAAACGCCATTATCCCTCATTTTGAACTTCATCATGTTGGGATCGGCTATCACGGCGAGGTTTTCACCGACGAGGACGGCACCGTCATTTACCCCGAGACATCTGCTACCGGGGGAGAGATGGGACACAAGCACATCAGCAGATTGATCGATGAATTGGAGCCGGATGTGTTTTTTATCATTTACGACATCGTTTTCATCCGCTTTTTACTACAGGCGCTGCGCCACAAAAAACGAACGATCCTCACCGGTGCCTACCTGGCGCTGGATGGAGAAATTACCAAACGCCGAAAAATGATCGCTCCGCTGAAGGCGCTGGACTTCTGCGTTTTCTATACCGACTATGCGCATCATCAAATACAAAACCTACTCCGTGAGCAACCCAGCCTGCTGTCCCGTCCGGTGGATTTTAGCGTGATCCCGCATGGGGTGGACACATCCCTCTTCTACCCGCTGGCTAATGATAATCATCAAAAGAGATTACGCGCGAGAACGTCCGTATTTCCCAGACTGAACGACCCCGAAAAGGCGTTTATCGTCCTGAATGCCAACCGACCGACGAGCAGGAAGAGGATCGATACGACTTTACTGGCGTTTAGCGCGTTTGCAAAAGGCAAATCCAGCGATGAGGTAAAGCTGTACTTGCATCAAACATTTCATCACGGAGTCCTTCATTCGGCTACCAGAAGGTTGATCGAAAAGCTGGAACTGGAACCTTACTTACTGGAAGGTCCGCTGGATGCGCAACATCCGATTGTGGATAATGAACAACTCAACCTGATATACAACGCATGTGATGTCGGCATCAACACGTGCATGGGAGAAGGATGGGGGATGGTGAGCTGCGAGCACGGGGCCACACGATCGGCTCAACTATTGCCCAGGCACACCTCTTTTCCGGAAATATGGAACGATGCGGCCGCATGGGTAACCCACGTCGGGGAGGTAGAGGTAGGATATACGTCGCATCGGATGTACCAACTTGATCCGTCTCAGGTCGCTCACCGACTGGACGTTCTCTACCACAACAGGGACATACGGGAAGCTTACGCAGACCGTGCTTATGAGACCATGCGTCAGAAGCAGTATGATTGGACCCACATCGAGAAACGCTGGGAAGCATTGTTTCTCCAGTACAGCAAACGTCATAGGCGCGCTTCTCCGGCAGAAGCATTCATCACTTCAAGTAACTAAAACCAATTTTTCAATAAATCTATTAATCATGTCAAAACTAGATACTTACATCAGCAAATTATTAAGTGATGATGAAGCCTTGCAGGCCTTTCTTGTGGATCCTGTCAAAGCCGCAGAGGATGAAAACGACCTGAGCAAGGCGCAGCGGAGCGTACTGAGGCGGGTCGTGGCCAACCTGAGCACCAACTCTACAAACGGCTATGGAGTGGTCAGGCACCTGAACTCTTACAGACGCTCCATCAGGCTGTTGCAAAATGTCCTGCATGTGGAAAGAGGGACGGCCGTTGGTAACCACCTACAAGCCCATGCAAAAGGTGCCACCACCTTCATCCCGGTATACATTTACTACAGTGGCAATCCTGACCAGCCGGGAAACAATCCCGGGGACAGCCAACCCACGGTTAACCCCTACCAATACTACATGTTGTTTCACGGGAGTGGAGACACCATAGATGCAGTCATGAACAGTGCGAGAGACGTATATAATAACAAGTTGCAAGAACTCATTACCGTATCGGATAATAATCCGAGTCATCCGAGCGATGACTACGGTGCAGGTGCTTTAACCAGCGTGAAAGTCCCGGATAATTATCCAGCTCCGGGTGTTTATGAGGCTGCGCCACAAGACCTGGGCAGCAGGGCTCCTTTCTGGTTTTGGTCACTCGGCGGTACCGCACTTGATCCAAAACGTTATTACGATTACATCAATCCCAATGCTTACTATGGCAGTATCGGCGAGACGTTCATCGGCCAGCCTGTAGGTTCGGGACAGGCCATTTTTTGGCAGGTAATCGCCCCTGATGTCGTCTATGGGTTTGATTCCTGTGAACCAAGCACCGTGCAAAATGTTTTTGGAGCCTGACTTAACGCCCAAAAAGAACGCTACTGTCTTTGGATCGGGCGCAAACAGGACCCAGACATTAGCTTCCGAATCATCGTGACAGGAACTTCAGAAAAAACTGGCGATTTTTTTTTCGTGCTCTTCAATAATTAACACACGTCTAATACGAAAAAGCCCTTTCCATAGAATAGCAGGAAAGGGCTTACTTATGGAACACATTGGGTATCCTCAACATCGTATAGGCATCCATCTTTCTTCAGGAATGTCCACAAAACTATTTCTGTTGAAAAGATTTAAACCGAATTCCAGCACATCGGAAACGTAACAGCCGACTTTTTAAAGAAGTGAGAAAAACACCTGAAGTAGCAGAATTATTTGGGTTACTTCAGGTCGCCCTTGTAAGGAACCCGGAAATGATGCCCTTCTTCCGTTTTTCCCCTTCAATGACCTTTATTTAAGGGTAACCACTCTGGTAACTTTGACGGATTCACTGGTCCGGGGGAAAAATTGTTTTAATTTTTTAAAAAATAGATCTAAAAACTATAGGAGTTCATCGATTAAGTTTTACATTTGCATCGTGCAGCGCCCGCTGCACATTGGTGGTGAACAAAGGCTCGAATTTTTTTTCGAGCCTTTTTTACTTTTAAGGGTGCTAAATTACCCATTGCCACAAATTTTCAGAATCCCGAACCAAACTTTTTCATTTAAGGTTTTTGTCATTTAACGCTTTATCAAACAACTAACTTAAATTTTTAGATCAATGTCAAAAAAAATACTAATTACCGGTTCCAGCAGTGGTTTTGGAAAATCTGCCGTGCATGCTCTTTTGAATGACGGGCATCAGGTGGCTGCAGCCATGCGAGGGGTTTCCGGTAAAAACAAAGAAGCAGCTGAAGAGCTGGAAACTGCGGGAGCGTCTATTGTAGAAATAGATGTGACGAACGACGACAGTGTCAATGCTGGGGTAAAAGACGCCATCAGCAAATTGGGAGGCCTGGACGTCGTAGTCAATAATGCGGGCGTAGGAGTCCTCGGCATGCAGGAACATTTTACCGTAGAAGATTTTCAGAAAGTATTTGATGTGAACGTCTTTGGAGTGCAACGGGTAAACCGTGCGGCGCTGCCACATCTGAGAAACCAGGGATCAGGCCTGATCATCTACATCTCCAGCCTTTTGGGCAGAATGGTGCTTCCATTTTACGGTCCTTACAATGCAACCAAATTTGCCTTGGAAGCCATTGCGGAAAATTACCGGGTTGAACTAAATGGTTTTGGAGTAGACAACGCCATCATCGAGCCGGGAGGATTTGAAACGAACTTTTTTGGCAACTTAATTACCCCGTCGGACAACACCCAGGTGGAGAGCTACGGTGAGTTTATGAATGGACCGGAAGGGCTTGGAAAGAGTTTTGCCGAAACGTTGGCCAATAATCCTCAGCAAAAGCCTGAGCTGGTCGTGGAAGCCATTCAGAGTTTGCTTAATACACCTGATGGAGAACGACCTTTCCGTACGGTTGTAGATACGCTTGGAATGGGTGCGGCCGTCGCTCCATTCAATGAAGCTGGCGAAGGAATGATGAAAGGAATTTACGGTGCCTTCCAAATGGATGGCATGCTGGCTGGAAATAATTAAACCCGGATTAAATAACTGCCTGCGCCATCAAGACGGATAGCACAGGCAGTTTTTATTTATGACAAAGGTCCGAGAGGCCGGATTGTCCTATTCTTTTTACATTTTTTTAGCGCAAATCTTACTGTTTGAAAAGTACCTTTATTTCGGATGAACTCAGTGCCCGATCATCAACTGAGCCGCAGTAGCCAGGCTTGACTTGACTTGACACGAGTACCTCATTTGAAGCTGGAAAACCAATAATCGCCTTTATCTGCCTTTACATCTCACTCAACTCCAGCCAGCGCATCTCTTTCTCTTCCAACTCGTTCTCAATTTGTTTGATCTCCTCGCCGATTGCCTGAAGTTTTTCGTACGCGGTCTCCGCATTGAGCGTTTCCTGCAGGGCCTGCT
The DNA here is from genome assembly GCA_039192005.1 of Bacteroidota bacterium. Classification (GTDB taxonomy): domain Bacteria; phylum Bacteroidota; class Bacteroidia; order Cytophagales; family Cyclobacteriaceae; genus Ekhidna. The sequence goes on along the minus strand of JBCCXH010000031.1, from coordinate 15,100 downwards.
TTTTCTCTTCGAGTTTCGGAATGTCTTTGTCCAGCTGGTCCAGCTCTCGCTGTTCGTTGTAACTCAGCTTGCGGCCTTTTTCTTTGGTAACCGAAGCCTCCTGCTTTGCCTTTTCTTCCTTCTCTTTTGGAAGCTCCGCCAGCGGCACCCCTTCCCTCTCCCTGAAGTCTGTGTAGTTGCCGGGAAAGTCCCGAATCTTCCCTAGACCTTCAAACACAAACAAATGGTCCACTAGCCGATCCATGAAATACCGATCGTGAGAGACAATGATCAGGCATCCGGCAAATCGGTTGAGGTAGTCTTCCAGCACGTTGAGCGTGGTAATGTCCAGGTCATTCGTGGGCTCATCGAGGATCAAAAAATTGGGGTTGGCCATCAGCACCCTCAGTAGTTGCAGCCTTCTTTTTTCTCCTCCGCTCAGCTTTCCTACAAAGTTATGTTGCATCTTCGGCGGAAAGAGAAACTGATTCAATAACTGGGAGGCGGTAATCTCCGAACCGTCTTCCAGTTTGATGAACTCCGCTACTTCTTTTACAATATCCAGCACTTTTTTAGCCGGATCAAAGATGGTTTCGTCCTGCGTGTAGTAGCCAAATTTAGTAGTCAGCCCTGTCTCAATCTTTCCTCCGTCAGCTTCCAGTTTTTGAGAGAGAATATTCAGAAAAGTGGATTTCCCTACCCCATTGGGTCCGACGATTCCTACGCGTTCTTTGCGCTGGAAGACGTAGCTAAAGTCATCGATCAGGGTAAGGTCTTTGTATTTCTTGGAGATGTGGTGGAGCTCCAGGATCTTTTTACCTTGTCGCTCTCCTTTCAGGTTTACCTCCATTTTTTGAGCAGAAACGCCACTGTGGGCCTTGTCTTTTACCTCGTGAAACGCATCTACCCGGTATTTGGCTTTGGTCCCTCTGGCCTTCGGCTGCCTTCGCATCCATTCCAGCTCGGTTTTAAACAGGTTTTTCGCTTTATCGATAGAGGCCGCTTCCATCTCTTCGCGCTCCGCTTTTTTCTCTAAAAACCGGCTGTAGTTCCCTTTGTATTTGTAGACTTTCCCCTGGTCTATTTCCAGTATTTCATTCGTGACACGATCCAGAAAGTACCGGTCGTGCGTAACCATGAGCAGCGTCAGGTTTTGCGTCGCCAGGTAGTTTTCAAGCCATTCGATCAACTCCAGATCCAGGTGGTTGGTCGGTTCGTCCAGGATGAGAAAGTCAGGATTGACCACCAGCGCCTGTGCGATGGCTACACGTTTTTTCTGCCCCCCAGATAAGTTGCCCATCTTTTGCTCCAGGTCGTGGATGCCCAGCTTACCGAGCAACCCTTTGATTTGATGCTCGTATTCCCAGGCATTGAGCAAGTCAATCTTTTCGATGATCGGCGTAAGGTCCGGAGCATTTTCCGGATCGGTTTCGGTTTTTAACAAGGCCAGCTCGTAATCCCGAATGACATTAAGCTCTTCTTTTTCCTCGGAAAATACGGCCTCCAGTATGGTTTCGTCTTCATTAAACTCGGGGTGCTGCGTCAGCATGGAGATGGTCAGGCCTTTTCTAAAAGAAACAACTCCACGATCGGGGGATTCTATTCCGGCAACCACTTTTAGCAACGTGGATTTCCCTGTGCCGTTTACACCGACTAAGGCCGCCTTCTGTCCCTGATCTAATCCAAACGTAATCTCGTTGAACAGCTGCTTTTCGTCGTAGCTCTTCGTAAGTCCTTCAACAGACAAATAATTCATACGTACAAAAGTATGTGGTGCTTAAGGAACAAAACATTTGTTTGTAGTTTTATTAATGAAAGATCAAACGAGCATAAACTTTAGCATCCTGTTATGAATTATTTTAACTACCTATTGGCATCACTGGTATTTGTAGCGTGTACCACCACGCAATCACAAGACATGCAACCTCCCAATACAGGCGACTTTAACCGGTACTGGTATGGTGGGCAAGCAGAGTTGACCAGCTATGAATTGCAGCAGGCTCGTTATGGAGAGATCCATAAAGGAGAGGCGGTACTGGTTTTTGTGACGGAACCTTTTTCAAAATCAAAGCAGGTAAAACTGGATAATTGGCGGGATCAGAGTCCTGATAATGTCAGTGTCTTGAAACTGAACATGACCAAAAAGTTTCTGACCGGAATTTACCCTTACTCCATGATGATGTCCACTTTCAAGCCGGTCTCGTCAAATCAATATCCCAACGCATTTAAAATATCCACTTCTTCGCAAGAGTGGTGCGGGCATACATTTATGCAGTTGAACCTGGAAGAAAATAACTACCGACTCAAGGGGTTCTCTTATTTTGAATCTGAGGGTGATGTCAATGTCTCCGTTCCAGGCAGTCTGGTAGAAGACGAAATCTGGACGACCATCCGGCTCAACCCCGCCAACCTTCCTACGGGTGACATCGAGCTCCTCCCTTCAACTTTTTACCTGCGTTTGAGGCATCAGGAAACCAAACCACAGCAAGCAAAAGCTTCGCTTACTATGGTAGCGTCATCAGACTTTGGAAAATCTACTCACAGCAAATACATGCTGGAATATGCCAACCGGAGCCTGGCTATTTATTTCGAATCCGTATTTCCTTACCAAATACTGGGATGGGAAGAAACACATCAAAGCGGATTTGGCAAGAAGCAGGCGCTTACTACCGTTGCCAGGCGAATCAATACCATTCAGTCTCCTTATTGGTCACAAAACTCGAACAAAGACCGGGCGCTTAGGAAAGAACTGGGCCTTAGCTTCGAATAGTTATCGTGTAAGGTTGCGGTAATTGCGCCTGTTTTTTACCTGTGGGGGCCCGGAGATTTTTACATTTGCCGAATGGAAAACCCCTGGACCACCCATCGCTCGAAAGACATCTATGAAAACCCCTGGATCAAGCTGACAGAACATGATGTGACCAATCCCGGAGGCGGAAAGGGCATTTACGGAAAGGTCCATTTTAAGGCATTTGCCATCGGAATCGTCCCTCTGGATGAAGATTTGAATACGTGGCTGGTGGGTCAATATCGCTATCCGCTCAATGAATATTCGTGGGAAATCCCAATGGGAGGCGGCGCACGGGACGTATCAAAACTGAGCTCTGCCAAACGAGAGCTCAAAGAAGAAACGGGCCTTGTAGCAGAAGAGTGGAAGGAGATTTGCAAAATTCACCTGTCCAACTCCGTTTCGGATGAAGTAGGTTATGCCTTCCTGGCTCGGGGGCTTACGCAAGGTGAAACCGAATTTGAGGAGTCTGAAAAGTTGGAAATCAAAAAAATCCCCTTTGAAGAAGCCGTTTACATGTGTGACCATGGAGAGATTACGGATAGCCTGAGTGTCGCCGCGATCTATCGTTTGCATCGCATGTTAAACGTTTAACTAACACACAGAGATCAACTCATTTACAAGTAGCCTATACAACTACTTTGTCATTTATGACCCTGAAAGAACACATAAGCAAGCACATTGTATTGGCAATTCCTGTTGTCATCGGGCAGTTGGGACACATTATGGTCACGCTGGCCGACAGCATGATGGTGGGGAGAGTGGGTGTGATCCCGCTGGCCGCCGCCACCTTTGCCGGGACGTTTCATCACATCCTCTTGTTATTTGGTATCGGGGTGAGCTATGCCATCACTCCTCTGGTAGCCGCTACGGCACCTGGCGATCGGCCTAAGATTCTCGGGTTTCTTCAAAATGGCCTATTTGTGAACATCGGCCTGGCACTGCTATTAGTGATACTTGGCCTCTTCGCCAGCAATTTTTTACATCTTTTCGGCCAGGAAGAGGCGGTTGCCCGTGCAGCTAAGCCCTATGTGATCATTATCTGTTCCTCCATCTTTCCTATCTTGGTTTTCCAAACGTTTCGTCAGTTTCTGGAAGGTCAGTCAGACACCCTTTCACCAATGATCGTTTCCATTGCGGCAAACTTGTTAAATGTTGGCCTGAACTACGTCATGATTTACGGCAAGTTCGGTTTCCCTGCGATGGGGTTGGTTGGGGCCGGATATGCCACCTTGATCTCCAGAATCGTCATGGCTTTACTGATTATTTGGTTTTCAAGGAAAAAAACCAGTGGGTTTAAATGGCAATTTGATCTGGAGGTATCGAAACGGTTATTGAAAATCGGGATACCATCGGGAATGCAGTATGTATTTGAAGTGGGCGCTTTTGCTACTGCGGCCATTATGGTGGGCTGGATCAGTGCTGAGGCGCTTGCAGCCCACAACATCGCGTTGAACCTGGCTGCCGTCACCTACATGGCCTCGACAGGGGTGGCTGCGGCTTCTACCATTCGAATTGGAAATCAAATGGGGAAGAAGGACAAGAAGAATTTAAGGGTTGCAGGGTTTTCTGCCTTTGGGATGGTCGTCGTTTTTATGGCCTTTTGTGGGGTATTGTTCATTCTGCTTAGAAACATTTTGCCTGGTTGGTACATTGACAACGAAGAGGTGAAATCCATTGCATCCACGTTATTGGTTTTTGCTGCCGCCTTTCAAATCTCTGATGGCTCTCAAGCGGTAGGATTGGGTGTTTTAAGGGGCCTGACGGATGTTAAAATACCTACGTTGGCAACCTTTATTGCTTTTTGGCTGATTTCCATTCCGCTGGGATACTTTCTTGGTTTTACGGCGGGATGGGGGGTAAACGGTATTTGGACCGCAATTTGTGCCGGACTCACGGTAGCAAGTGTCTTTCACTTATGGCGATTTAACTACTTAACCAAACGATTGGAGTTTTAATGAATAAAGGCTGTCTGTTTTTCGCATTGAATTTGATCTTGAACGTCACCCTCGCCCAGGCAGTCCGCGACCAGTCATTCCACTACGAAATTGAAACGCCGCAATTCAAAAATGGAGAAGGCCCCATTCTTTATATGGATGCCGCACATCACAATAGGCACACGATGCAAACGGGCCTTAGGGCGCTCTCCGAAATGTTGATGGATGATGGGGTTACTGTGAAAGAGAATCGGTTGCCTTTTTCACCAGAATCTCTCAAAAAAATGGACGTCCTGGTGATTGTCAATGCACTGGATACTTCCAACCTGAAGCGCTGGAAGCTTCCCTGTCCATCTGCTTTTACCAGCGAAGAAATAAAAGCGGTTGAAAGATGGGTACACGATGGTGGGAGCTTGTTTCTATCAGCAGATCATATGCCATATGGTGGCGCAGTTCAGGATCTGGCCCACTCTTTTGGGGTGACCTGGGCAAATTGCTTTGATCGTTCATTAAAAAAACAATGGCCCCCTGCCGTGTTTTCCAGGGATAAAGGCACGTTGAAACCTTCACTTGTCACGGATAGTTCTGCATTTTCTTCCCGGATTGAATACATCGGAACCTTTACCGGCTCCGCATTTAAATCACAAAACCTGACGCCATTTCTCGTATTTAATGAGAGGTATGAATTACTATTTCCTGATGTGGCGTGGAAGTTCTCCGGGAAAACTAAAAAGCTGGACGCAAAAGGGTGGTTTCAGGGCGCTTACATGAAGTACGGAGAGGGAAAAGTCGTTTTGATGGGTGAGTCGGCCATGTTTACCGCACAGGTGAGGGGTAAAACAAAGATCGGAATGAACAGCCCGTTTACACCGGAAAATGCCGCCCTCGCACTAAACATTTTCCGGTATTTGGCGATCGAAGAAAACGAATAGTACCGTAACGACCTTCAAGCTTTCCTGTAGGAAAGACACATCTGCCATTTTTATGTGAATGATTATAAACTTCATCGTTGCAGACGTGCAAGCTGGTGTGATTACCTTCGGCCCTATGAAAAAGAAACGTGCCGCATTAGGGTTCATCTTCGTTACCATCCTGATTGATATTATCGGTATTGGGTTGATCATCCCGATTGTTCCCCAACTGATCGTGGAGTTGACTGACAAATCCATCTCGGAAGCGGCATTCATTGGTGGTTTGCTCACTGCCACTTATGCTGTGATGCAATTCGTGTTCGCACCTATTTTAGGTGGGCTAAGTGATCAGTTAGGCCGGCGACCGGTCTTGCTCATTGCACTTTTAGGTTTGGGGCTGGATTACCTGGTGATTGTTTTTGCTCCTTCGCTTGCCTGGCTTTTTGTGGCACGCATCATCTCAGGTATTTGTGGAAGTAGCGTGACGGTTGCTAATGCGTACGTCGCTGATATCAGTAACACAGAAGACCGGGCCAGGAACTTTGGAATGATTGGGGCGGCATTTGGCCTTGGCTTTATTGTAGGTCCGGCACTGGGTGGTTTTCTTGGTGAGCTGGGGACACGTATCCCATTTCTGGTTGCAGCCGTTTTATCCCTTACCAACTGGCTGTATGGTTTTTTCGTTATTCCCGAATCTCTTTCTGAAGAAAGCCGCAGGACGTTTGAATGGAAACGAGCCAACCCTTTTGGCACGATTAGAAGCATTTTTAAATACAAAATGCTTATTGGTTTGGTCGCATGTTTATTCTTAATATACATCGCCTCTTTTGCCGTTCAGGGAAACTGGTCTTTTTTCACTTCGGAAATGTACGGCTGGACTCCACAAGATATCGGCTTCTCTTTAACGGTAGTAGGTTTCATGGTCGCACTTGTACAAGGGGTGTTGATGGGACCCATTGTAAAAAAGCTAGGAGAAGTAAAAACCGTATACGTTGGGCTTTTCTTTAATTTGGTTGGGCTGTTTTCGTTTGCCATACTGGCAACTGAGGCATGGATCGCTTACCTTATTATCCTACCTTATGCCTTTAGTGGACTCGCTGGTCCCTCCATGCAGTCCATCATGACCTCTCAGATTCCAAAGAATGCTCAGGGGGAACTCCAAGGTGGGCTGACCAATGTGTTAATGATTACCGCAGCCATAGGCCCTCCTTTGATGACCGGCATCTTTACCTACTATACCAACCCGGAAAACAGCGTCTACTTTCCCGGGGCCCCGTTTATTTTAGCCTGTTTCCTTGCACTTATTGGCTCTTTCTTTGCCTATCGCTCGTTGACTGCTCATAAACCCATGAAGGAAGAGTTGGCGGAACCGGTAGAAGGTGGTTGACCTGGCTCATTATAAAAGGTTATAGCATTAAAGGCACCTGTAGTTGTTGTAAGAAAGACTCCTTCTGTTAAGATAGTGTTAAGTTCCTGGTTTGGTAGATGTAGACGCGTAGTTATTGACGTTATTGCATTTTAGTATCAAATAGAAATCCAGTTTTCACTTTTTTGTTATGCGACTCGTGCAACCTATCAAATCAATAAAGTGGTTGAGTGTTACACTCCTTTTCCAGCTCTCTTGTTCAGGGCCTCCTGAGTATGAACCGTCCTTTACATGGTCGCCCATTGAAATTAACGCTGAAATAAAAGGCTCGGATAAAGTGGAAGCAGTCATTGCTCCCTACCGGGCAAAGTTAGATTCCATCATGGATGAAGTCATCGGATACGCTTCACACGACTTAACGACACAGGGGGCGTACGAATCCACTTTGGGCACGTTTGTCACCAGGTTGTTGTTGGAGCAGTCCATTTCTTCCTTTGATACCGCAGTGGATGTAGCGATTATGAACCACCATGGAGGGCTCAGGGCACCCATTAATCAGGGCGACATCACACTCGGTGAAGTGTTTGAAGTGATGCCTTTCGAAAACGAAATGATCTTATTAGAGCTCTCCGGTGATGTTTTATTAGAGACGATACATTTTATTGGCAAATCACGCCGTAGCATGATCTGGCCGGTAAGCTTTCAAGTGACCGAAAAGGGGGCTAAAAATGTTCGGGTAAACGGTGAGGAAATTGTGCCGGATAAAAAATACGTACTATCAATCAGCGACTACCTGGCGAATGGTGGGGGCGGGTTTCAATTATTAAAACCGCAGAAAAGACTGGATGTAAAGCCCGTGAAATTGAGAGATTTCATTGTGAAGGAGATCAAACAGCAAACGGCCAGGGGCGACTCCATAAAAGCACAGGTAGCAAATGCCGTTACCCTATTAACACCATGAAAAGAAGACATTTTTTAATCAAATCCCTGGCAGCATCTGCCTCTGTGGCGGTTTCACCACTCGTTTTAAGTAGCTGCCAACCCGGGCTTAGGGGAAAGAAACTCACCATTCTTCATACCAATGACATGCACTCGCATATCGATCCTTTTGAAGAGGGTCGCTTTAAAGGGTTGGGAGGAATGGCCGCTCGTGCAAGCGCCATTGGTCAAGTAAGAGAAAAAGAAGACAACGTTTTGCTGCTAGATGTGGGAGATGTATTTCAAGGGACTCCCTACTTCAATATGTTTGGTGGAGAGCTGGAATTGAAACTGATGAGCGAGATGGGATACGACGCTACCACTATTGGAAACCATGAGTTTGACAATGGGTTGGATGGATTTAAATATGCCTTACAGTTTGCTCAGTTTCCCTATTTATGTGCCAATTACGACTTTTCTAAAACCAACGTAAACGGAGCCGTCCAGCCTTATCAGATTTTTCATAAGGGAGGAATCAAGGTGGGAGTGTTTGGGTTGGGCATTAAGCTGGAGGGCCTGGTCAACCCCATCATGTATGGACAGACGGTCTACCAGGACCCGATCGCTACGGCCAGAGAAATGGTTCAGGAGCTAAGGTCCAAAAAATGCGATTTGATCGTTTGCTTGTCGCATATGGGGTATCAGTACGAGCGGATGGAAACCCCGTCTGATAAACGACTCGCTAAAGAGGTCAGTGAGATTGACGTGATCCTGGGAGGACATACCCATACGTTTATGGAACAGCCCTTGTTGCTCACCAACGACGAAGGTTTTACAACGACCATCAATCAGGTTGGGTGGGCAGGTATCAACCTGGGAAGGATAGACGTCGAGTTTACCAAAGAGGGTAAGGGCATGACTGCCTTTGCTCCTATTGAACTTTCCAATCGAGCTTAAATAATAACGCTGAAAACCTACGGTAGTAGGTTACTTACTTCTTAAGAACTCAGACAAAGGAACCATAACGTATGCCTACCGCTTCAGGTAAAGGCTTACGCTTTCCATCTTCATGGATTCATCCATTTTTTTCCCTATCTCCCTGACATCTACCGTGAGGGCGGAAGTCGTTGAAATACCTGCCAGTTCGTCGGTCACGTCGTATTCAAACGTTTTAAACATACTTGCCATGTCCATCATGGCCAGGTGCTCTTTTGCTCCGAAAAAGGACATCCCTCCTGCATAGCTTTCTTCTTTGTTGGTCTCGTTAAGGTTGAGGAAGACGTTGTAGGTACTAATGGGCGCTTCACTAAAGGAGACGTTGACGTGCATCACCAACCTCTGACCGGGTTGCAGGTCACCTAACATGGAAAACGTGGAAGAAGCCTTGTCGGATTCGACAGCAAACCGATTATTACTTTTATCCAACACCTGATCAAATGCATTGATCCATAGCAGTGAGTCCGGGATCACTTCGTTGGTTACCCATTCCAGTTCCTTACGTTCGAGGATATCGTAGCGATAGTCTAGTTTATAAATGGTATCCAGAACCTGCCGCGTGGTCAGTTGTACTTTTTCCCCGTTCTCATCAAAGAAAATGTAGTCCCAATGTACCGCGTTCAAACTGTCATAAATAGGTGCCGCCCCGTTTTCGGATTGGTTCCATACTTCCCACAAGTAGTCGATGTTGGCATGATGTACGAAGAAGACAGGATCAAAGCCTGCCGTGGAAAGGCTGGCCATGTATCCCATCGAATCCGCCTGAAACACATCATTGTACATGGTCTCGGCCGATTTACTTCCTCCAATGTAGCCATGCATGGGGCCATGAGGTGTGTCGTCCAGTGCCACATTGAACTGTTTATAGGATACATTTTCAAATACATGAGTGGGATCCAGGTGGAAGTTAAAGTCTTCCCTAATTGGATGGCCAAGGTTTAACGAATCGAGACGCGCTGCTACAAATAAGGAAGAGGCAGAGTCCCGAAATATTTCGGGCATGACCCGGTACTGCGCGTTGGTATACTCCCAATAGGGTAAAGCAAAATCTTCCTTCCCTGAGAGTTTCCTGACAATTTTTTCATAATACCAGATGTATAACCTGTGCCAGGTCAGGAAATGGGGCCTCGACATCTCTTCCGCATCGTGAGTACACCCCCTCCATCCTGGGAAAGATGCCGCATCTGCCATGCGCTGATATTGCGGGCACAATCGGTTGTCAATGACTGAATCGGGCGTCAGGTGTATGGCCCCCTGGTAGTACCAGCTCAAAGGATTGGAGCAGTCCATTTCCCTCATTTTCTCATTGGCGATCTTCAATGCTTCCAGGTCTGCAGCAGCCTCCTGAGAATGGGCATTTTTTCTAACGTACACAGGAACCTCCTCCGGTTGTTTATTTTCTTGATTTGAAGTAGCGCAGGACAGGCATACGGAGATGAGGGAGAAAAGGAAAATGTGATTTTTCAAAAAGGTTGTTTTCGTTATATGTTACATTTAAATTTAACCAGATTGAGCTTCTTATTTGAAAAGACGGGAAAAAGATTCTTATGAGCCAGGAAATACCCTTCACGATCAGAAGCAGTGAAAACAAACTTTGTTCATTCACAGGTAATTACAAATAATTAAATATAACAGTCATATCAACGGACATGGATGTGGTGAAAACGTTCATGCTGCTACCTAAGCAGCAACATGAACGCGCTTGTCAACCCAGGTGGTCATTAGTTATTGATCCGGTCATAGACCTTACGCCATTCCGAAGCATCGTAAATGAGGTAAGATTCCTGAATGATCCCACCTTCCACCCTAAACCATTCCGAAGCGATGTTGCTTTCTAAGCCAGGTATCGCAGATTTGAACTCGTAATAAGTCGCTACCCAACTTCCGCTTTCCGAGGACCTGATGAGGTTCACTTCGGTTATGACCTGACCAATTTCCTGAGCCAATTCAATAAAAGCAGCCTTTGAGTGAAGTTCTACAAGCGGATTTTTAAATCGATAATCATCCGCCAGTAGGGCCAATGATTCCGGGATCTTAGCAGGATCATTGAATCCGTTCAAAAATTTCTCCACAACTTCCTGATTCGACAACATTCTTTGCGTTTGCTGTGAATAAGTACCACTCGCTAAAAGGCCCAGTACAAGTAGCAGCATCGATTTCTTACGTTTCATATTTTTAAAAATTTATTGATTCGATACAAAAATCCATCATCGACTTATCTGAGATCTTGGTATAAACCAAGATCTTAGATGAGTATACGATTGATCAGTTTACTGAAGTTAGTCGCATCAATATTGAGGTAGGAAGCAATGTCTTTTTGAGGGATGAGTTGCAATAGGTGTGGACTTCGTTTGACAAATGCTCTGAAGCGCTCTTCTATGCTTAACGCCATCACCTCATGTTGCCGTTGGATGACTCCATGAAGAAACGCTTCTGTCATTTTACGAAACAGGCGTTCTATTTCTCTATGTTGAAGCATAAACGAGTGGTGTCTTTCGTATGAAACTCTCAAAAAATGACTATCCGTGATCGATTCCAGATGGTACCTTGACGGCGTTTGCGTAAAAAAAGATTCCGGGATGCCACTTATGGAAGGCGCATAGGCAAAAGCAATGATGTGTTCTTTGTCTCCATGTAAGAAAAAGGACTTTTGAATTCCTTCGATGACAAAATAAAGGTATTTTTCTACCTGACCGGGAGCGGTGATGGGTTGCTTTTTTGATACGTGAAATGCTTTCCACAAGGATAGGTATTCATCAAGTATGACCTCATCCACGGGGTGAATCTTTCTAAAAAATGATTTTAATGGCTCCATTTTTCATTCACGTTACACGATGAGTAGCTTTTCAAATTTATGTAAGTAGTCATTTATATAAAAAACCAGCTAAGTCTTAACCTGAAAATTCAGGAGTTATTTAATGCCGTTGACTTAAGAGATACGCCAGTAGCAACCGTCTCCGCGATCCCGTAGTTACAGGAGACAAGACGGCTGTGAAATGGTCTGATGAAACCCCAACGCTATTAACTGAAGCAGGATTCTTTCCTCCTCTCCCTACCCCTCTCCAAGAGAGGGAAACAAGAAGAGCTTCAGTTAATAGCGTTGAGACTGGGCTACGGAGGCGGTTGTAAAGCTTAAGTCAACGGCATTAATTTCCCGCATAAATAATACGGGTTAAAATAGCCGACATTCATTTACTTAACAAAAATGAAACATATTAATTACATTCACGTTTGTTAAGTAAATGATTAGGCGATTTTGGAATATCAATTAGGTGAATTTGAAGAGTTGGTGCTACTCACCGTAGCCGCTCAACACGATCAAGCGTATGGTGTCTCTATCCATGATTTTTTATCGAAAGAGACGAAGAAGAAGATCAACATTAGTGCGATTCATGTGGCACTTAAAAGGTTGGAAAAAAAGGGATTTGTTACTTCTCGTTTCGGAGGCATCACCGAAGCGCGAGGGGGAAGGCGTAAAAAGTTTTACGTCATTACTGCTTTTGGGAAACAAGTGCTGGATGCACAACATACCCTTCGTACGGGCATCTATCAGAAAATTCCTCAAATCCACTTTTCAATCACTGGCTGATGTCGGCGAATCAACCCCCAAAATGGGCCATCAAATTTCTTCGATGGTACTGCAAAGAAGCGTACCTGGATGAAATAGAAGGGGACCTTTTCGAATTATACGCCGTGCGAGCGGCCGTCTCTAAAAGGTCTGCCAACCTGTTTTTCATCTGGAATGTCTTCCGTTCTTTCCGCTTAATCAATTTGAAAGAAACTCAACTAAATAACTGGACGATGAATTTACTATCCAACTACACAAAGGTCTACCTGCGACGCTTTAAAAAAGAAACGATCCATTTCCTGGTCAATATTGTTGGCCTGGCCTTAGGTTTTTCCATTCTTTTTTTCATTCTCATGTTCGTATATGACGAGCAAAACATGGATGCCTTTCATTCAAAAGGGGACCGGATTTATCGGGTCATTGAACGGAGCCAGGAAGAGGACGGGGTACACGAATACCTTTCCACTCCCGGGCCGCTGGCAGATGCGTTGAAACAGGAATTTCCCGGTATTGAGGCGGTAGCACATGTCTCTTGTACCGGGTCTCAGGTGATTTCCAAAGGGGAGCAGCGAATTGTCGATCGGGACTGGGCATTTGTGACCAGAGAGATTTTTGACATATGGGATGTTGAGCTCATCGACGGAGATCCTGGAAAACCTTTTCAGGGAGATGCTGGCCTGATATTGACTGAAAATGCAGCGCAAAGGCTTTTTGGTCGCACCGATGTCGTAGGTGAGCGAGTAGATGATTCACGCTTCGGTGGAATAGAAGTACTGGCCATTATGAAAGAAATGCCCAGAAATTCCAGCTACCAATTCAAGGAATTATATGTAGTAAATTACGACAGCTGGGGTGACGGATGGAAGCGGTTTGCCACCGGATGGAACTACAGATTTACTACTACCTGGGTGCTATTGAAAGAAGGGAGTAGACCTGAGGATGTTTACAGTGAAAAAGAGGACTTTTTAACTAAATATTACAATGAAGAAAATCGTGCGAATCATGATTTTTTCTTACAGCCCATAAGCGAAGTACACCTAGGTTCTAAAGGCATTGAACAGGGCGGCATGTATCCGGAATTAGCCATTGAAGGCAGCTCACATTCATTTGTTTCAATTATCCTGTTAATGGGCTTTTTGGTCTTGTTCATTGCTTCGCTCAATTACATCAACCTATCATCGGTACAGGCACTTAAGAGAACGTTGGAGGCGAGTATGCGAAAGATCAACGGGGCAAGTAATAAGCAACTGGTTGGGCAGCTGTTTTTTGAAACCCTGCTCACCGTTCTCATCGCATACTTCATGTCACTAGTTATCGTCGCGGTGCTTTTTCCTTATTTTCAACACATCGCAAATAAAGATTTCTCGGTTTCATTGCTTTTCTCGGAGGACTTCGTTTTTTACCACCTGACATCCGTACTCATCGTATCGCTCGTTTCCGCACTTCTACCTGCCCTTTATTATTCCAAACTAAAAAGGTCCTTGCTTATTCTGAAAAACGCTTTTTCCGGAAAAGGAGACCTACTCCGAAAAGTGCTGGTCAGCGTACAGTATGCGCTCTCCATTTTCCTCATCGTGGGCGCAATGGTCATCTATCGACAATTGAATTTCGTTCAATCAAAAGACCTCGGTTTTGAGAAATCGAATATGATGACGCTGGACATCAACTCTGGTGCATTGAGGTCAAACTTTAAAAGTGTCATCGAAGAGATCAAAAAGCACTCAGGTGTCACCCATGCGGCTGCGTCTTCAAGAGTCCCCGGCGAATGGAAAAACATTCCTTCGGTAGGCATCGCCAAAACACAAACTGACGAACCCATTACGGTCAGTCACTATGCCATCGATCATCACTGGATCGCTACCTACCAAATGGGGTTGATCGCAGGGAAAAATTTTTCAGGAGTGGACAAGAACGATAGCCTTTCCGTTCTTGTCAACCAGCAACTGGTTAACGCTTTTGAGATGGAAAACCCTATCGGTCAGACGTTATGGGTCAACGGCTCAATCAAAATGAAAATCATCGGGATCGTGGAAGATTTTCACTTTCAATCCCTTTATGAACCCATCGCTCCGGTGGCATTGACCAGTTGGAATAGCAACATTTTCCACCTCGACTACTTTACCATTAAGTTCGAAGGCGATCCGAAAGCGGTAGTTGAGCATGTACAGTTAGCCAATGACACATTTGATCCGGAGACGCCGGCAGAGATCAATTTTCTCGATGACAAGTGGGCCCGTTTTTATCAGGCTGAGGAGAGTCGTGCAACCATTACATTGATTGCATCGATTGTCTCCATCATTATTTCTGCATTTGGGTTGTTTGGTTTGATCAACTTTACGGTAGAAAGAAAAACCAAGGAAATCGGTATCCGAAAAGTCATGGGTGCCTCACTAAAAGACATTGCGCGTTTGATCTTAAAAGATTATTTGATTCTTCTGATTGTTTCACTTTTGGTCGCTACCCCAATCTCCTGGTGGTTGCTGAGAGACTGGCTTTCAGGGTTCGCTTACCGCATTGATTTGAATGCCAACTTATATTTGATCGCGTTTTTTCTAATTACCTTAATTTCTTTTTCAACGGTATTGATTCGTATTTTAAAAATCACGAGATCCACACCGGTAGATTCTTTGAAGTATG
>JBCCXH010000030.1:0-20688 GCA_039192005.1 Bacteroidota bacterium | reverse complement strand
TAAGTAAGGTTAGGCGTATTTAAGTTTTATTAAGCCGTTAAGAATAAATCTTAGTGCTAAATGAACAGGCCAAAAATGTATAAATAACATGAGATATTTTAATAATCCAGATGGAGTTAGAAAATATTTCGACCAATAAGCGATGACTGTTGGTTGTGTGTAGCAGGATTAACGATTGGGCTGGGATTTCCAGGTACGGTTTTGAAGCGGTACGATGAATCAATGGCGTGAACTTTTTGTTTCATAGCACTCAAAATGATATGACACCAAGTTAAACCTGCTTTAAGGTGAGAACTTTCATATGTTTGCTAACAAGAATTGATTTATTTGTGTTGTTGTGTAGATAACATTTTCTGGTAGATGAAAAAATTTGATATTCCTGATAAATACAGGTCCTCTATTATTTCTGAAGTAAAGAAAATAAGGAAAAAGTCTAAAAACCATGCGTCGGATTTCTCCCCTACCAGCTTGGATTTTGGCCCGGTCAAAATATATACGGCCAGGCATTTTGGGTTTTGTTTCGGAGTAGAGAACGCGATAGAAACGGCGTATAAAATTATTGAAGAAAATCCTGACAAGAAGATATACCTGTTGAGTGAGATGATTCATAACCCGAAAGTCAATCAAGACCTGAAAGACATGGGTATTCGGTTCATTCAAGACACGAAAGGCAATAATTACATCTCGTGGGATGAAATAGAGGCCCATGATATAGTGATCATTCCAGCGTTTGGTTCCACCATCGAAATAGAGAACTTACTTAAATCAAAGAAGATCCCCATTGAAAAATATGATACCACGTGTCCCTTCGTTGGCCGTGTGTGGAAACGATCTAAAAATCTGGGAGAAAAGGAATACACCGTCATCATACATGGGAAAATTGATCACGAAGAAACGAGAGCTACCTTTTCTCATGCATCTGAAACAGGACATGCCCTGGTCATCCAAAACATGGAAGAAGCCAGGTTGCTTTCAGAAGTAATCAAATCAGATGATCCTGATGTGACTTTTAAAAAGCATTTCGAAAACAAGAAAAACCGGACACCGGGTTTTCGGGCAAGCGATCACCTTTCCAAGGTGGGTGTAGTCAATCAAACCACCATGTTGGCAACTGAAACGAAAGCCATTGCCGAGTTCATCAAGCAAGTGATGACGGAGCGGTATGTTGACCTTGAAACCAAGGAGTACTTCGCGGATACCAGAGATACGTTATGTTACGCCACCTCAGATAATCAGGAATCTTTATACCGGTTGTTAGAGAAACCTGCTGATCTCGCGATCGTCGTTGGGGGCTATAAAAGTGCGAATACCACACATCTTGTAGAGCTTTGTGAAAACAGACTCCCTACCTATTTTATCAATTGTGCTGAGAAGATCGAAACGAAGGATCAAATTGTTCATTTCGACAGGCACCAGGCGAAGGAAGTAGTTAGCAATCATTTTATGCCTGACAAAGAAGGAGTGAAGATCCTGATTACGAGCGGAGCCTCCTGCCCTGATGCAGTAGTAGAGGAAGTTATTCAAAAAATCCTTTCTTTTTTCCCGGAGACCACTTCAATAGATACGGTGTTGGAAACGGTAAGAGATAAAGTTTTAGCGAGTTAAACTTTACCAATCAGCAAAGCAGAGACGAAGACCTGACGCCATACAAATACGCCTCTGACTTCGAATGTTTTTTATTAACCTAAACTTCCTTAGGGCTAGGAAGTAACAGAGGTATCTATCGTTTACTTTACGCTTTAGATTTCACTTATATCATCTTGCCTTAGCCATCTAAAATGAACTACATTCAAATCGATTTTTTTAATCTTATCATGGTAGTTGGTGCCGTTCAGGGAGTCACATTTACCTTGATTACACTACTGTCAAAAATTGGTCGGGAAAAGACCATTATTTACCTCAGCATGACCGTGCTGTATTTATCAATGAATAATCTTCAGTATTGGTTTACGCTCACAGAACTAACCGCCCCAATTAAGTACTATAAACACTTATTACTTCCTTGGTATTTTCTAATTGTTCCTTCTTTCTATCAATTTGTCAGAGGGTACCTGGGACTGGATAAGCGTTTACCAAGCTTAAACAAGCCAACCTATTTCATATTCGGTTTTGGGATAATAATCCGTCTGCTATTAATCATTTATATCCATTTTATCTCTGGAAACACGTCCAACTTGGAAGTGTTGGTGACCTACAATCTTTTGGAAGAAACTGTTTCACTCTTCTATTCAATTTTCATTTTCAGTTATTGTATTTACGTTATTAATTACAATAAACAGTGGTTTAAAGACCTGTTAAGCAATGAAGATTTAAAATGGATCAAACAGTTTTTTAAATTCGGGTCCGTTGTACTTGTGTTCTGGGTATTGGCCGTATTGCAACACTACACATTCAAGTACTTCGAGCCCCCAGAGTCGTATTATCCAGTACGGCTGGGTACGTCTTTTTTGATTTACTGGATAGGGTACCGAGGGCTTTTTAAATACAGGATTCATAAAAACAGAATTGTTATCCACCAAATCTTACATGGGCAAGCGCAAGAAAACACGCACAGTCATACCTCTGGAAAAGTTGGGGTTTTTCAGAGATTTGAAAACCTGGTACTCCAACAGAAAAAATACCTGGATTCTGACATCGGGTTAGAAACAATAGCTGATGAGCTGGAGGTAAGCCCAAGCCACCTCTCATCAGTGATCAATAAGTTCTGTGGGATGAACCTGACCAACTACCTCAATGAGCTCAGAGTCGAGCATGCTAAGATGCTACTTTCAAATAAAGAATTTGATCATTATACGATTCTGGGTATTGGTATGGAATCCGGGTTTAATTCTAAGTCTACCTTTTATTCTGCCTTTAAAAAACATACATCAATGCCTCCTTCAGCATATAGAAAAATGTTGGAAAGTCGTAAAAAAGATAAGTGATGAATTTCTCTTGGATTTCGGCAATGCAGAAATGATCACAAATAGCTTATTCGATGCTGATAATATAATGTTTAGAAAACAGCAAGCAAGCCTAATTAAACCTCAAAGAAGGCATCATGGACATATCCTCGATGATGATTTCGGTACACATACCCCAACTGGTTGGTGTGAAACAGCGTGTTGCTTATTTTTTTCGTTCCGAAGTTGGCATGTACATGTCCATATATCCAGTGATCTACCGGGTATTTTTCAATCAGGTATCTCATATCTACATGCAGTAGCTGTTCGTGATTCATTTTGAAAGGATAGGGCAGGTAGCTGGCCGGGAACGGCGAATGATGACTGACAATGACGGTTTTTCCAGGAAAAGGACTACTGAGTTCGTTTTCCAGAAAATCGCTGCATACCTGATGGCAATAATTGTAGTCTTTTGCAGTGAACCTCCTCCCCTGAAAGTGTGACATGTCAAAGTCGCTGAACATGGATTCGGCCAACTCTTCATTTTCCAGTTGAGTCCATAGTGTCGTAAATAGAATCCTGACTTTATCCGAAAAGTAAATCGTTTTATTGTTGAGATAGTAGCTGTTTTCTCCGACTTGTTGTTCATAACCGTTCAAAACACTGGAAACATCTATGCTTTTTAAATAGAACTCATGATTTCCGGGGATTAGGTAGATCCCTTCATAGTCCGGTAATCCTTCTAAAAAAGAAAATGCCTTGATCGTCTCTGCATTCAAATAGGTAATGTCTCCCGCCAAAATGAGAATGTCTCCCGACTTTTGAATAGGATGTTGGCGTAGGTAATTACGATTTTCCTCGTATTCAAGATGTAGGTCAGAGGCATACTGAATCTTCATGAAAATATGTGGTCCATTCTTAAATTCGGTAACTGCTCCAAGTAACCTACTTGAGGCAGGGAAGGATTTAAAGTGTGTAAATTAAACCAGATTATGTAATAGGACGTCGTCATGAAAGCTTATGAAACCTGGTTCGGATCAGTATAGCCGCGACGCTGTTGTGGTAAGCGAACATAACGATACTAAGAGGTCGATTACATATGGATCCTGAAGGTATCTCGGCTTGTAAGACATCTTCTTGCTGACATGATTCCGTGTCAAAAAAATTATTATCGATAAAGAGAGAATCACCACATTTTATATGCAACGCTTTAGTGGTTTGTTTTTTGTATGATTAGTAGAGATTATTTTTATTTTATAAGAAACTGAATAAGGTTTGCTAAAAAATAATAGGAAATTGTCCACCCTTTAATCGTTTCTCATAGCTTTACATAAAACTACTTGGTCACCAAATATCCTTGTCACTTATAGGCAACCAGGCAACTTTTTAACTTAATCTAAATATATCCGGCAATGAGAAAACGCTACGTTAAAAATCGGCTGTTTTATAAGCGGCTAATTTATTTTGCATGCAACGCATGTTTATTTTTTGCAATCTGTACAAAGGCTCATTCCCAATCCACGTTGATTTGGAATGAAACATTTGGAGACGACAACGGGTCTACATCAGAAATCGCAGGTTCTTCCTGGATCACCGATAATGACCACATTGATACCGACGAAAGCTTATGGGAAACCCTTGATGGAAGGTTTACAGGGAGCAACCTATTGGGAATCGGCATCCTTAAAACTGAAGCTATAGATATAAGTGAATATGAAAACATCTCAGCAACTGTTGAGATAGAGGGTGGGGGTTCAATGGAAGCCAACATCGATTTTCTTAATATCTATTACCGACTAGACAACGGGCCACGCATTTTATGGGATAACGGAGCCCAAACGGGGAGCTTTCCTGAGACAACTGCAACCTTGACCGGCCTGAATGGAAAATGGCTGGAAGTGATCATTGAAGCATACAATACGTTTGACAACGAGTTTTATTACGTTGATAACATAGAAGTGAGCGGAGTTCCCATTACGGTACCTGAGGCCAACATATGGGATGAAGATTTTAATGAATTGGCAGACAGCACCGAGATAGATACGGGTATTACCGGATGGACATTGGACAACTCAAACACCAATACAAGTACGGGCAGGTTCGATGTAAGATACCAACGTTTTGAAGCGGTCAATGTAGATGCGGTTTCTACGTGGATCTCCGAAGTAATTGATATCGTAGATTTTGTAGACGTGGAAATTGCGCTTGATGCCTATGGCTTTGGATACCTTGGTTTTCAAGGGGATTTTATGAATGTCTATTATAAGGTAGATGATGGCCCAAGAGTATTGTTGGAAAACGGTTTCTTAACTGGACGCGATGGGCCCGGTTGGACCGTAGATCCAGTCGTTGCCTCTGCAAGTGACATCAACGGGTCCACACTTCAACTTATCGTTGAAATGAGAAACGGCACAGAAAACGAACGATTTTCCATAGATAATATTAAAATTTCCGGTACATCGGTACCAGGTTTAGAGGTAACGTTATCAAGCGACACCATTA
The DNA here is from genome assembly GCA_039192005.1 of Bacteroidota bacterium. Lineage (GTDB taxonomy): Bacteria > Bacteroidota > Bacteroidia > Cytophagales > Cyclobacteriaceae > Ekhidna. Next base: position 15,304 of record JBCCXH010000030.1, on the reverse strand, counting down.
CTTGTTTTCAGTCCGAAGTAGTGATTACCACTACCACGAACCGTCCCGATTCGTTATTTTCCTTTTCCTGGAGCGATGAAGACGGGTTCTTCTCTTTGGAACAAAACCCTACCGTAACCCAACCTGGCGAGTACACACTTGAAGTGATAAATTCTGCCGGAGCAGTAGTGGCAAGTGAGTCCATTACGATAGTGGAAAATACCACCACGCCTCCTTTAGAGGTGCTTGTTGATGGATTTATTACATGTACAAATGAGTTCGTCACATTATCTGCCGATACACAGGGCGTTACCGTCTCCTATAGCTGGACAGGGCCAGATGGTTTCGTCTCGGACTCTTCTGCTGTTGCTGTTAACGTTGAGGGGGTATACCTCTTAACTGTGGCAAACATGTCGAATGGTTGTACAACGAGTGATTCCGTGGTAGTAAGAGCACATTTAGCGCAACCATCTGTTGAGATCAAAGGAGGGGATCTGACGTGTGAAGTGACAGAAGTGAAGTTGAAAGCCATCACAGATTTATTTAATGTCAGTTACGAGTGGACAGGTCCTAATGGGTTCATGGATACCACCAAACACATACTGGTAAGTGATACAGGAGTATACAGCCTGGTAGTAACAAATAATGACAACGGCTGTGACAGTACGGCTACATTTACGGTCGGTCAAAATACGGACTTACCAGATCTGATGGCAGAAGGAGGAGAGGTCGGTTGTGCGAATCTGACAGATACATTAACGGCTTCATCATCAACGCCAGGGGTAACTTATTTTTGGGAAGGTCCCGACTTTTTTACATCCATGGAGCAAAATCCAGTGATAAGCCTACCCGGAGAATATCAGATAACCGTGACGGATACGACATCTGGGTGTTCCAATTCGATGACGGTGACGGTAATTGAGGTCAACGATATACCAGATGTCAGCCTGCAAGGAGGCGAAATTACCTGTGAGAATTCAGAGGTGCTTCTTGAGGCCATTTCGTCGAGGGATTCACTTGCTTATTCCTGGGAAGGTCCGGATGGAGTACTGGGATCAGACTCCATACAGTTGGTCTCTGAGCCAGGCGCCTACACTGTAACTGTCACAGATCCGAATGGGTGCACTAATGAAGCAACGGCAATGGTCACGGAAAGTATTTTGATACCAGACGTGATCGTGTTTGGAGGGACCATTACGTGTGCAGATACTTCCATTCACCTGTTGGCTACGACATCGATCGACCATCCGCTTTTCTTATGGTTAGATGCTAATGGAGATGTTATTTCCAATGTAAGCAACCCTGAGGTATCCAACCCTGGCATCTATCAGGTAACCGTAACAGACTCACTAAATGGCTGTAGCAACACCAAATTCATTAATGTAGATCAAAACGTAATCGAACCACCGGTTGAAATTACCAAGAGTGGAGATTTAACCTGTACGGTTGGTGCGGTAACGTTGACTACCCAGTCGCTGGACGGAGTGGCCTATGACTGGCGAAGAGAAACAGACTCCACCGGCTACCTGTTTACTTCAGACGTACAGTCACCTACCGTAACGAGAGGGGGAACATACATCGTAGACGTAACCTACTCTGTCAGTGGATGTGTAAACTCAGATACGGTGGTTGTGTCAGAGTTTTTGGATATTCCAGATTTGGAAGCAGTTGGAGATACGATTACCTGTGACCAATTGTGTGTGACACTAACTGCAACCTCAGAAACGGCGGGAGTCACGTACAGCTGGACCGGCCCGAACGGCTTTACATCTGAGATGCAAAACCCCGAAGTTTGCGAGCCAGGTTCTTATTTTGTCTCTGTAACGGATCCTGTCACCGGGTGTGTAAATGTGGAAGAAGCACGTGTCATAGAAAACACCGTGCAGCCAGATTTGATGGTTACAATAGAAGGCGAGTTTACCTGCGACAATTCAGAAGTTACATTAACGGCTAAGTCTGGTGTTGATTCGGTACTATTTAGCTGGACCGGCCCGAACGGCTTTACCTCAACAGACAGCACTATAGTAGTGGATGTGCCAGGAGATTACACGGTGGAAATTACCAACCCGGTGAATGGCTGTACCAATACCAGTACGAATACATTGGAAGAAAATGAAGAGGTTCCGGCTTTACGTGTAGAAGGACTTGAGGACATCACATGTGATAACCCTGTCGTTACCTTAGTTGCCATCTCACCTGTAGGGGGAGTGATGTTCAGTTGGAGCGATTCGACCGGTACGGTGATATCAATGAATGACACCTTGGAGGTAAGTATTCCCGGCATATATACGACGATGATCATTGATCCAGTGACGGGTTGTGGTAATTCGGCAACAGTTACGGTTGCATCAGATACCATTCCACCGACTGTTTCGGCTACCGTTTCAGGAACACTTACCTGTGTAGTCAGTAAAGTGGAGCTGGGAGTAACGACAAATGCCTCTCCCGCTGCTTTTGAATGGGAGGGTCCAAACGGGTTTGTTTCGTTTGAACAAAGCCCGCTCGTAAGCGACACAGGTGTATATATAGTAACCGTAATAAATGGATCAAACGGATGCAGTGCCTCAGATACCATTTCAGTAACAGAAAACAAGGCCATTCCTGATCTCATGATTACCGAAAATACACTGACTTGTAAAGACACTCTTGTGACCATTTCGGCTAGCTCCAGTCTGTCAACAGTTACCTTTAGTTGGACCGGGCCGGGAGGCTTTACTTCCACGGAGGAGGATCCGGCGGTAGGCGAGCCGGGTAATTACTTTGTCACAGCCACAGATACGGTAAACGGATGTACGAATAAGAAGAAAGTTACGGTAGACGAAAACAGAGAAAGTCCGACAATTGTAGCTACAGGTGGAGTATTGACTTGCTCGATGCCATCCGCTCAGCTAACGGTAGAAAGTGATGTAGACTCGCTTCAACTGAGTTACCTATGGGTAGGACCAAATGGGTTTTTCTCTACTGAACAGAATCCGGTCGTTACAGATCCGGGAACCTATTCCGTCGCAGTGACAAATATTGAAACCGAATGTTTTGCTACTGCGGATGTTGTAGTAGAAGATGACAGAGAAGCGCTTGGCTTAACAGCCTCAGGAAATGAGATTACGTGCTTCATGCCAAATGTCATCATAGCTGCTAATTCAAATAACCCCGATGTCATCTTCGAATGGACGGGCCCTGAAGGATTTACATCAAACATCGACAGCCCCACGGTGGAAGTACCCGGAGAGTACATCGTCACAGCCATCGATATGAAGAGCGGTTGTGATAGCTCTATGATGGTTATCGTGACGGAAAATACAGATGATCCCGTAATTGTTCGGACCATCCCGGGTGATTTTGGAGCATTGTCCTGTGACGTCCCGACGTTGACGCTGGGCGTGGAGGCCTCAGGTGCTGATTCCATCTTATATTACTGGACGGGTCCGGGTGGTTTTGTTTCAGAGGAACCCTCCCCAGTCGTCTCCGAGCCAGGTGTCTATAACATCACCGTGATCAACGCCGAAAATGGTTGTTTTAGTGAAAGCACGATTTCTATTAGTGAAGATGTTACTCCTCCAGATGTTGTGGTTCCCCAAGAGCAGCTATCCATTACATGTGGAGAGCAAAATGTGCAAATTCTTGTTACCTCTGAAGTGCCAGGAGCGATCTTTAGCTGGGACGGTCCGGATAACTTTAGCGATTCAATTTCCAATCCTACGGTTGATGTGCCGGGAACGTATGTGGTAACGGTCAAAAACCCTTCAACGGGTTGCATCAATTCTGCAAGTGTAGAAGTGATTGACAATCGAGTAAACCCGAACATCATCGCTATTTTTGGAGGGACCATTACTTGTTCAAATGCTTCTGTAACACTTGATGTCGTAGTAGATACAACCAACGTAAGGTACCTGTGGATTGGGCCCATTGGGTCCGGATTTTTCTCAAGTAAAAAAAATCCGGTCGTTACGTTACCAGGAGTTTACACGGTAGTCGTAACCAATCGAAACAATGAGTGCTATGCATTATCAACCACGAGTGTTTTTGAGAACACGGAGTTACCAGATTTGACAGCGGTCAGCCAGGATACGATCACATGCGTGACAACAGAAGCGACAATCCGAGCCATCTCTACGACTCCTGGCGTGATCTACAGCTGGTCGGGTCCCGAAGGATTTAGCTCCAATGATTCGTCAGCTTCAGTAACCCTGGCAGGAGATTACACCGTCATTGTTACGAACCCAATCAACGGGTGTACCAATGAAGCAGTGGTGACAGTGATTGAAAATTGTTCAGGACGTACCAGTTTAAGTACAGCATCGGATGATGCATCTCTCGACAGAGTCAGAGAGTCAGATGCCAATCATGAAGCGGCTGCTACAGATAATCTGACCACGCCTGCAATTGAGATGAAAACGTACCCCAACCCCTTCATAGAAAGCGCAGTTGTTTCTTTCACTTCTGATGTATCTACTAAAGCAATGCTAACGCTTTATAACCTGAGTGGGCAAGAACAAAAGGTGTTGTTTGAAGGACCGGTCTTGAAAGGGATGACCTATGAGGTTGAATTGACCCATGAAGGACTGGAAGAAGGTATTTACCTCTGCCATTTGATTATGGATGAGAAAGTGACCACACAAAAAATCGTACTGAGAAGATAGTGGCACAAAAGGAATGAACCTTTTAAGTATTGTGGCATTGCGAACAATGCCATCCATTGAAAAAGCCCGGCTGTGAAAAGCCGGGCTTTTTTTGCCTGACCGAGTTGTTCAATAAAAAATCAATTTATCTAAAAAGGAGTAGCGGATAAATTGACGGAATGGTTAGACAGTGCGAGCGAATTTTTCAGAATTCTCATTTCCTCATTTACTTTGAATATCAAATTTTATTAAGAAGATACGGCAGGCCCCCAAAAGGGGATGTTTAGAAACAAAAGGAATGCGAAGGAATTCTCTATTATCTCTCCTCTTTTCTGTTTTTGTAATTTTTTTGCAAGGAAAGGGATTGGACACTTTGAAATGCAAAACCTTTCTTGAAAGGGCAGAAAAGGACCCGGAGACAGCCGGGACTTTTTTCAAGCAAATAAAAGAACTGAAGTGTGGAGCCTATTATGAAATAAAAATCTCGCGACTTTTAGCAAAACACCTGATTCAAAAAAAAGAACAAGATTCAGCAAAACGTATCCTTGAAAAAACCTTTATTTATCCATCCAATACTACTCAATCCCTGAGTTCAGAGCTGGCTGGGAATTACATCCTGATGTCGGAAATAGCTAAAGATGAATGGGACTACGAAAAAGAAAGTGAGTACTTAGAGAAAGCGATGCCCCTGCTTGAAGACAATCCGAAGGCTTTAGAGCAATTGGGATCAGTCTATTTGAAACTTGGTAATGCTTTTCGAAGACAGCGAAAATTTTCACAAGCAGAAAAGTGGTTCAAGAAAGCAGAAATTTTTTCAGAAAAGCATTCCCTGGCAGATATATACATCAAATCCATTGGAAACCTTGGGTTACTTAATTTCAACGCAGGTAAACTGTCAATTGCTACCGGATATTATCAGAATGTGATGGGTATGATTCGAAAATCAGCTCAACCTGATTATAAGCTGCTGGTCACGACTCACAATAATTTAGGTAATATTTATGAAACGGAGTTCAATATTGATAGTGCGTTGTTTCACTATCATAAAGCAATAGCTCTAATCAAATCACAGCCGGTTTCATCCGGGTGGGACAAAAATGTTTTACCGATTTTACTGAATAATGTATCACTTGTTTACATAAGGGATGAACAGTATGATCTCGCATACGAAAGTGCGAATAAATCCTTTTTACAGTTACTTGGTTTGCTAGGTGAAGATCACCCGAGACTGATCTATAACTACGGGACACTCGGTAAAATTTACACGAGAAAGAAGGAGTTCAAGTTGGCAGAAGCGATGATAGGCAAGGCATTGCGTATTAGCAAAGCCAACGGGTTGAAAAACCAGCTGCCTTCGACCTACAACGATCTTGGAATGCTTTATTTAAAAAGAAGTGAGTTTGCAACGGCCAGGCACTATTTTGATAGTGCGATCTCAAAGAACGTCGTATTAGTGAATGGTGATGAGAGGTTCAGAAATTATGATCCTTTGTTTTTTTCGATTGCCGGTCTTGTTGAAATAGCATTTAAAGATCCAAACCCTGACTATGAAGTTGTAGAAGCACTGTTTTTCAAATTCAAAAAGTGCCTATCGGATATATACCTCAACTTCAATCTGTACAGCATCATTACGAATGAGTTTCCAACCATACTGGAACAGTTTTTTATTCTTTTTAATCAAAAGTATGAAGAGACAAAGAACGAGAAGTGGTTAAGTCAGATGTGGGAAATAGCCGAACTGAATAAGAGCGTCAAGTTAAGAAGACAATTGAAAGAAGACAATGAATATTTTTTATCCATACCTGAGGAGCTGGTTTTACTGGAAAGGAAACTAGTCAAAGACATCTCAAAAAAAATCGGGGAAATTAAACCCAATACGTTTGATTCAACATTGTTTAATCTGACCAGGCAACTCAACGAACTGAAAGAAAAGTATAGGGTTGAATACCCGGACTACTACAACTTAAAAATGAAGCTGGTAACCAGTTCAATTGAGGAAGCCAGGCGATCGCTCAACACAGGCGAGGCGATTTTGAATTTCTTTGAAGGGAAGGAGAACAGCTACCTGCTCAAGGTTTCCGGTCAGAATGTAGCCGTCTCACAGCTTGCTGTTTCAAAACTGGACTCTTTGATCTCTTTCGTTAACGACCACATACAAGAAGGAGAAATATCATCGTCATTTATAAGTGCGTCGTCCCGCATTAAAGAAGGATTTTTGATGTCCAGTTTAAAGACGGAGGGTATAAAGCGTCTTTTGATCATTCCTGATGGCAAAGTGTGGGCATTGAATTTTACCATGCTGCCGGAAGAAAATGAAGGTATTATCAACTATTTTGGAAACGAATACGCTATTTCCTTTGATTTTTTCTTCGCGCAGACAGGAAAAACAACGATTCCAGACGAGAGTAGACTACTTGCATTTTCCTATAGTTCGGCATCAAATTTACCTGATGATAGAAGTCAGGGCCACCTCGAACTCAGAAATTTATCAGGAGGGATTCCGGGTACTTCGAAAGAAGTGCGGGCGATATCCGAAGAATGGACACGTGGTGATTATTACTTTGGGAACAAGGCCATAGAAACAGTTTTTAAGACGGAAGGAAGCAGGTATGCTGTCCTTCATTTAGCAACCCATTCTGTAGATGATGAATACTTCCCGGAGAACTCTTACGTGCAGTTTGCGGGTGCAGATTCAGTCAATGATTCCCGATTGTATGCCTATGAATTGTATAACCTGCAGTTAGCAGCCGAATTAGTGGTCTTGAGTTCCTGCAATAGCGGTAAGGGAAAAATAAGTTCTGGCGAAGGGATGAAAAGCCTCGGAAGAGCCTTTCGCTATGCAGGAGCAAAAAGTGTATTGGCAAGCAGATGGGAGGTCCCTGATGCTACAACACCAATTATCATGAAATATTTCTATGAAGGACTAAATAGAGGGATGAGAAAAAGTGAATCTTTAAGTTATGCACAAAATAAATTTTTGGAGCTAGACGCAGACGTTGTCACGAAGTCTCCTTTTTATTGGGCCGGATTCTATGTTATAGGAAACGATAATCCTCTTTTTCAGAAAAGAAGTTTACAATCGGTACTCCTTTATGCAGGAATACTGACTTTGATGATTTTTACTTTTGTCACTTACCTGCGAAAAAGAAAATGACCTTATTTAATCTCTTTTAAGATTTTTTGCGACTTTTCGTAGTTACGATCATTGGGTGTGATCATTTTAAGGAACTCGACAGCTTCTTGAGATTGATCAGCTCCCAAATGTGCCAGTGCCATGTACCAGTTCTTCAGTTCTTGATAGCGTGATGTTTCATCTAATCTGTTTAGCGCACCAATGGCCTCATCAAAACGGTTGAGACTTATCAAGGTAATCCCTAAATAAAAATTAATCGTATCATTTTCAGAATGCTGTGGAAACGCCTCGTACGCCCCCTTGAAATCCCCATTGTCATAATGGTTCCAATAATCAGAAGGAGTTTCGCCTCTTGTACTGATCACATTTGGGTAAGGTTCAAAATAGGTTTGGAAAAGTTCTTTAGAAGATGGGGTAGCGTGTCTGAATAAAGAAAACGAAACACTGAGTAGACAAAAGGTGATACTTGCTGCAATTGCATAGCGGAATAATTTGCCTCTCTTTTTTTTTCGGTACCTCAGTGCAGCGACCTCTTTTTTAAATCCCTCAACTTTCAAGGCAAAAACTGCGGCTTCATAAAAATCATACGAGCTATTGGTTTTTAAATCATCCAGGATCCGTTGCTTTTCTTCACTACTTAGTGATTCATCCAGCAATAAGTCCAACTTTTTAAGCTCCTCCTTTTTCATTTGTTTCAAATAAGTTTTCCAATCGGATCTTCCTTTTCTCAAGAATCCTGCTGAGATACCTGAGACACCTTCCTTTCTTGTTTTTTAAAACCTGTTTGCTTGATATAGACCGAATACGTTGAATCTCTGAAAGATTTTTTCTTTTAAAGTAAAAATCGTGAAGAATGACATAACAATCCTCCTTAAGTTCTTTCATGATTTCATGAATTAACTCGGTTTTTATAAAACTCACCACTTCATCGTGAGTTGATATAAGGCCTTCAGAGGAAAGTGCATTGCTTTTCGTTTTCCTAATATGCATCAACCATAAATTTTTGCAAATAGAAATAAAGTACGTTCCAAGGGATGACTTTTGCTGGAACCTCTTTGCCACAAGGTTGGCGTACAGGCTGACGAGCCCATCCTGAAAGATATCTTCAACATCTTGCATGTTACCACTATTGGCGAGGACGTATTTCTTTACAGTTCCGAGGTATTCTTCATATAGATAGCTAACTGCTTCATTTCTCGATTTATGGTTATTTGAAGTGATCCCCTCAATTATTTTCTGATCTTCCAATAGATAAGTGATTACTATTCCAAAAAACTGCAACTAGTGCATGGCGTATCCGAAAAGCCTTTAATAGAGTAGGGATATTAAATTTTTACAATAAGTTATGAAAATCATTTTTCGAACCACAATGCTAATCATTTGTGTGATTTTTCTAGGGGCTTGTGGTGAAGAATCAGTCGTTCCGAATGAAATTCCAGGGGCACCCGCCGATGTTTCAGGGACAACACCGGAGTGTACCTATCATTCTGTAGGAGGTGATTGGGACGGGACGAGGATCTTACTGGGAGGATTAGGAGTGATAAGAATTGGTGGTCAAAATGCGAACCCAAACTGGTTCGTTAGTAATGACGTTATTAGCATCGTTTCCGGCGCAAATAGCAATGCAGTTACCCTTAAGGCCAATAAATATGGGACGTGTGTGCTGACTTTTCAAAATGGTGTAAACGGGAGTCCCAGTTGTTCCAGCTCAGGGACCATTATTGTGCCGAGGCCACCTGAGCCATGTAAAGATGTTCAGGATAATACGAGTATTGTCATTAGAAACATGGTAAATGGGTTCGTAAATAATAGCGTTTGCCCTAACAGGAGGTTTGAGGCCAATATGTTTTTTGGAAGTAACTGGACTGGCAAACGTGCGATTGTAAACTGGACGGTACGACCGGTTATAATTGGCCTTCCTGGCCCGTCTCCCATCACCAGATATAACAACAGATCACACATTGAGTATACGGATACCTCTCAATACGGTAGGTATGTCGTTACAGCAAACTACAGCTCGACAGACAATACGATCTGTGGGTCTAAATCTGTATTGGTAAGCGAGAGTGCCTCGGCTTGTGGAGGAACTCCAATCTGAGAACTCATGACCGGGGTGGAATTATCCAGTCCCTACTATTTTCCGTAAATGGGACATTTTCAGAATTAGGGATTTATAATTTTTTCTATGAAATGAGCATAAGCAGCAGTCATGCCAGCCCTGCCTACGCAGGTAGGTGAGGGTGAATGTTGTTTATCGCGAACTCGCCTGCGACAGGTAGGTTTCCCGGCGGGGAACTGCATCGTACCGGCGCACTATAAAAAACAGACACTGTACACATGAAAATCTTTAAAGAAAAGTCATTACTCCGCTACTTTCCTATTTCAGGTATTATAGCGTTTCTGATTTTTTGTAAAAAGGACGAAAAAACGGAAGGATCAAGCGCCAACTCAACGATTGAAAATGATCCAAAAGGTAGTGTGGAAGCATATTTTGACGGAACATTCGATGTTAAAGAAGTTTTAAGTGAAATAGCTATATCATTATACACAGGTATATTATTACTGACTTTTTTCATTTTGAATCTAATTGTTCAATTGACCAATAGCTGATTGCTATAGCTTTAACGCCACTTCTATCCATAAGTGATAGAGGTGGCTTACCCCAACAGTAACGTCCTCGAAGTTTGGCTAAAAAAGTAGACACGTGGCTATGCGAATACACAGAGAAAGTTATCAACCAACACCTGTAGGAATCAAGAATTACACCTTTCGACTTTCAGTATTGTTTTTCTCTCTCATTCTCGACGATAGCAGGCAACCCTCTTATACCGGATAATTGCATTCTGCAAAGCATCCTGTTTTGTTTTCCATAACCAATTATCATTCAGTTACCATTAAAAGCCCAAAGAGTCAATAACTTAAAATAACAAGAAATCATTCTTAACCTCTTCTTAACCAAGTCCTTTACCCCAGAAATTAGTTTTGCTCGCTACATCAACAATAACCAAAAAAGAAGAATGAGAGCACCTTATTTAATTACGTTACAATTATTGCTATTGCTTTTTGTGAGTTCAGTCGCAATGGCACAAATGGTCAGCCCAACCAGTGCGAAGAACAACAATATGAAGCGACTGGAACGATCAAGGTCGGGCTGGAGTACCGGCAAAAAAGATTTTCCTTACCGTCAGGCGTTAGTGCCCTTTTATCACGGAGTGGCATCCGGAGACCCATTGAGTGATCGGGACAAGAGTCACGCCACAAAAAAATGAAAAGCGGCTGAAAGTATTTTGGGTGATGGCGACGGATAAAAGCTTGAGAAACGTCGTTGCAAAAGGATTTGCAGGTACTAACAGCGAGCGTGATTTTACAATAAAAGTAGACGTAACAGGCTTATCACCAGCCACTACATATTACTACGCGTTCTATTACAGAGGAAAAAAGTCAATCATTGGTAGAACAAGAACGACTCCAAAGAAAGCAGAAGCAGATCAGCTCAGGTTTGCAGTCGTTTCTTGTAGTAACTATCAGGCAGGTTATTTCAATGCCTATGCAAGGATTGCGGAAAGAAAAGATTTGGATGCAGTGATACATTTAGGGGATTACATCTACGAATATGCTTCTGGAGCAGGGACTTACGGATTTGACAGCAGTCGGTTAGACCGGTCTCACATCCCTGACGCAGAAATTCTCGAGTTGATCGATTACCGAACGAGGTATTCCCTCTACCGACTAGATGCAGACCTGATAGCCGCACACCAGCAGCACCCATTTATACCAGTTTGGGATGATCACGAGTCTGCTAATGATGCCTACAAAGACGGAGCAGAAAATCACAACGAAGGTGAGGGATTGTGGGAAGATAGAAAATCCATCTCAAAGAAAGTATGGTTTGAATGGATGCCCGTGAGAGAAACAGCAGATGAAAGCATCTATCGAACCATTAGTTATGGAAACCTTGCCGATCTTATCATGGTAGATACTCGCCTGGAAGGTAGAGAAATACAGCCAACGTCCATTTTGGATACGGTTGAGTACAAAACACTTTTAGGCGAAGAGCAAAGAGATTGGCTGGTAAATGAGCTAACGACATCCGATGCTAAGTGGAAAATCATCGGGAACCAGGTGATTTTCTCTCAGTTAAATGTTGGTTTTGCAGCAACAGATGAGAATGGTGCGCCGGCACTAACCAATCCCAATGCGATAACAGCAGTAGAAAGCATCTTTGTTGATATCTGGGATGGATACCCGAAAGAGCGACGGTTTTTGATCAATGCCATTGAGGAAAACAAAATAGATAACGTGGTCATCCTGACAGGAGACTTTCATAGCACCTTTGCCTTTGATGTGACCAATACACCAGTTGTCTATCCCAATCCTTTTGCCGGCAACCTTCCTACTCCCAGCCCTTCCTATGATGGAGCGACCGGAGCGGGTTCCGTGGCGATCGAGTTTGCTACACCAAGTGTTACCTCTGCAAACTTTGATGAAAATGTCGGACCAGACCTTTCTGCTGCATTTGAGCTTTCATTTAACAATCCAATAGCCGCCATAGGTGGGCTAAACTACAATCCTCATATGAAATACGTGGACCTGGATCAGCACGGTTATTTCGTACTTGACATAAAGGAGAATGCTGCACAAGCGGACTGGTATTTTGTAAACATCTTGGACAAGGATGATGAGGCAGAGACCTTTGGGCAAGGTTGGTACAGTATGGATACAGAAAACCTGCTTCAAAGAGCCAAAGGTAAGAGCACAGAAAAAGAGATTCAACCGGATCTAGCTCCCAATGGACTGATCAATGCCATTGAAGAAGATGCAGATAATTTGGTGGTGTTTAGTGCCTATCCAAATCCAGTTAGAAAAGGAGGGGTACTTTACCTAAATATGGCCCTTCTATCTCCTTCAGAGGTGAAGATAAGCTTAATGGATTTTTTTAGAACCCGAAAGGTTGATTTATTGTCAGAAGACTTAAGTGCAGGCAACTATACATTCTCATTAGATGTACCGGTAGTAAGGAGAGGCATTTACCTGCTTCAAACTGAAACGTCAGATGGAGAAAAGGTAGTTAAAAAGATCGTGATTAGATAACGTATTTGAACGAATTAGTCAAAAAAAGGCTGTCTATGAAGGGCAGTCTTTTTGATTTACCACGACTCTTACGATCAAAGAGGGATGATCGAAGAAGTCGTGACGTATTGATTAACCAGGTTTGACAATAACCCTACGAATCAAAAACCATTCACTAAACAGCTGATTCTACCGTTGATCCAAAGATTTCGTAAGAACTGGCAGGTAGTTCAAAGAGACTTGATTGAAACATTAACTTTACGATTAAGTAAACTTAAACCTCCTATGAAAATTGTACTACCTTTCCTATTCGCACTAATTCTGGTGTCATCGTGTAACCCCTCAAAAGAAACCATGTCAGATAACCCATTTTATCAGGAGTGGAACACCCCGTACGGAGTTCCTCCATTTGAGCAAATCAAGGACGAACACTACATGCAAGCCTTTGAAGATGGCATGAAACAGCAACTCGAAGAAGTTGAAGCAATTGCGAAAGAAACAGATAGCCCTTCATTTGAGAATACCATTGAAGCATACGAAAAATCCGGTAAGCTGTTAAAAAAAGTAAGTAACGTTTTTTTTAATCTGAGTTCTGCAAATACGAACGATTCATTGCAAGGTATTTCAAGAGAAATCAGCCCAAAACTTTCCGCACATAACGATAATATTTTCTTAAATCAGCACTTCTATGAGCGTATTCAGTCATTGGACGGACTTAGAGAAAACTTAAACCTTACCATCGAACAGTCCAGGCTTTTGGATAACTACTTGACACGTTTCGTTCGTGCTGGTGCGGCGTTGAATGACGAACAAAAGGAAAAGATGCGAGAGCTGAATGAGGAGCTCTCATCACTTTCAGTAAAGTTTGGTGAAAATGTTTTAGCTGAAACGAACAAATTCGAACTAATCCTCGATGAAGAGGACCTGGAAGGGTTGCCCGAAAGTGTGAAGAAAGCGGGAGCAGAAGCAGCAAAAGAAAAGCAACACGAAGGAAAATACCTTTTTACTACACACCGGCCTAGCTTGTATCCATTTATTACCTATTCGGTAAACCGTGAGCACCGCATGGCCTTGAAAAAAGGATACATCAATAGGGGAGATAACGATGATGAAGCTGACAATAAAGAGTTGGCTCGCCGTCTGGCCAACATCCGTTTGAAAAAAGCAAAGCTACTTGGCTACACAACCTGGGCTGATTATATCCTTCAGGAGCGGATGTTAAATACTCCGGAAAAAGTTTACAACTTATTAGATAAAGTCTGGCCGGCTGCTATCCAACAAGCAAAAAAAGAGCGGGATTTAATGAAGGAAATGGCCGCCGGTGAAGGTTTGGACATAGAAATCGGGCCATGGGATTGGTGGTATTATGCAGAAAAGATCAAAATGCAGCAGTACAACCTCGATGAGGGCAAAATTCGACCTTATTTAAAAGTGGACAACGTAATTAACGGAAGTTTTATATTGGCCAATAAACTTTTTGGAGTGACTTTCGAAGAGCAAACCAACATCCCTAAATACCATAAAGATGTACGCACCTACACGGTAAAGAACGAAAAAGGAGAGCTTATCGGAGTCTACCTTTCCGACTGGTTTTACCGATCAAGCAAACGAGGAGGAGCATGGATGAATACGTTCAGAAACCAAAGTAATATGGGAGGAGATCAAGTCATTCCCATCGTGACAAACGTCGGTAATTTCACCAAGCCTGTCGAAGACACCCCATCTTTGCTGTCTACCGATGAAGCAACCACACTCTTTCACGAGTTTGGACATGCATTACATGGTCTGTTGTCTGAGTGTGTATATCCATCCATATCAGGAACCTCAACCCCAAGAGATTTTGTGGAGTTTCCTTCTCAAGTCATAGAAAATTGGGTGTTTGAGCCAGAGATGTTAGCCTTGTATGCGTTTCATTACGAAAGTGGAGAAGTAATGCCGGATGAACTGGTAGAGAAAATAAAGAGTGCAGGTAAGTTCAATCAAGGCTTTGCTACTGTAGAGTACATGGCTGCCTCCTATTTGGATATGGCATACCACACCATCACAGAACCTATCACCGAAGACATCGATGCGTTCGAAAAATCGGCAATGAGTGAAATAGGAATGATTGATGCCATTGTTCCAAGGTACAGAACAGGCTATTTCCTTCATGCTTTTTCCAGTCCCGAGGGATATTCATCTGGATACTACAGCTATTTGAATTCCGAAGTAATGGATGCTGACGCTTTTAAAGCCTTTAAAGAAAATGGATTGTTTGACCAGAAGATAGCAGGTGCCTTTAGGGAACATGTCTTGTCAAAAGGAGGTACAAGAGATGCAATGGAAATGTACATCAATTTTAGAGGTAGAGAACCTGAGTTTGAAGCAATCCTGGCACGTAGAGGCTTCAGCGAATAAAATAGGAGTGTTTAAGTTTACTCGAATGCAACAAGTTAATGGGAGAAGCTTTTAGCCATTGGGTTTTTTCGTTCATGGATTCATGAAAATCCATAGAATATAATAG
>JBCCXH010000029.1:0-20846 GCA_039192005.1 Bacteroidota bacterium | reverse complement strand
AATCTTCATACATAATTTATTTCTATTTATAGATAAGGTAGTAAAATACGAAGGTAGCTGTAATTGAATTTACTGAATGGCGAAGCAAGTTGTTTTGACTATTGTCTATTATGGCTTCTTAGATATACGAGGTGATCTTGTTGTTTTTAATCTTATCAGTCTACAGGGGTTATAGTCATAAACAACCCGGATATTTTAGGTGACAAATAGGTGACAAAAATCTAGTAAAGTGTGTAAAATCACTTACCAAACTTAGCAATTGGAAACAAAATAAACACTGTTTAAATGGTATAAAACGCGAAAAACCCACTTTTTCGCGGGTTTTTAATTCTCCTCCTCTTGGGCTCGATCGCAACGGCGAACCGTCGCAGTGTCGATTACTTTTTGAAATCCGTTTTTCGATGGATGCAAGGTTTTTGGGGGAGTTGGTATTATTTTATGTGTACTAACTATTTCAAATGATCACAAATATGATCATTTGAAATAGTTAGCTTCAAGTATGTCATCTACTTTGTTTGCCGATAGATCGATCTAACATACTTGAAACGCCCAGTCGGAGACTTTCTCCGCATAGCTTAGTTAAATTATACACCAGATCACAGTGCAGGAAGAATAATGCCACTAGATAATCTAAAATTCTGTGTATCATATTTACCATCATCTGATGATATTCTGACTGTCCAATCTCCAAATCCAACATACACATCTTGGCTTCCATCGTTTATAGCTTTTTGTATCAAGGTGTAAGGGGTTGCAGAGCCATCACTATTTATTTTAAAAACTTCAATAGTGACGTCTGTAGAATTAAAAGCAGATGTATCCCAACCAATCCAGGTTGGAGGCAACAAACCAATAATACCTATTTCTGAGCCTTCAGCAGGTTGGGTAATGGCTCCTTCTATACGATTTGCTGGTGATGTACAATTAGCTGTTGCCGAGTAGTATAGAAAGATTTGCTGGGATCGAATAATTATTTCTAAAGGACCACTATATCCGTTTGGCGTCCGGTAATAAAAACTACCATCGTTTTCAGTGGACGGTTGAAATAATTGAGTAACTCCATCAATTAATACTGACAAACTAACATTAGTTGCATTTCCAAGTGCCTCAGGAAACCACTCAATTTCGGTAATATCATAGGTACCTATTTCTGCTCCTTCTTCAGGAAAAGATATCCCTGAAGGGTAATATTGAAAAGTTGCAGCACTATTTACCATATGTCGTCCCGATGGGGATTTGTAAGCCATAGCATATTGACCAGCCGGCAGATCATTAGGGGCAAGCCACTGAAAAATACCAAGGGATGATCCTTTTTCATAAAAACTACCAACAGCTACACTAGGAAGAACTGTCTCAACAAAATTTCCGGTTGACGTCAATATATCCAACCTGTAATTCTCATTTTCGGGAAAATCGTCAGGATCATAATCACAAACTTTTCTATCTATTGCCTGAAATACTGTATACTGAAAATCTGAGTCAGTATTCATACCGCCAAATATGATTTTATCTGAAAAAGTTAATTCTCCTATACTTGATTGCCCAGGCGCAACCCGGCAAGATTGGAAGTTACATTCGAGACTGATATTATTAATAGCAGAACCAGTTTCTGAAGCCAGTTGTAATTCTTGAGTCTCATCATTACACGAAGCAAAAATGACAACTATTAAAAAAGTAATTACTAAGTTTTTTGTCATTAGATAAATTGTTTTGTTAGCACGATTTGAATTAACCCTAGCTCTACCATCATACTAAAAATCCATTAATTGCCCAAATAAAGCTATCCGATTTGAATGCAGGCTATCGCACCTGATAGAAGTCAAATCAACTTCTATTTAACTCCAACCTTCAGAAGTCTGGATCATGAAAGGAATAGATCATACAGCAAGGATCAATTATTAAAAGCACAAATTTATTATCACTTGACATCAATTTTTGGACAACCTTGGTTACAAACTGGCCAAAATTCATTCTTGTAACTAAGAGGCGTGTCATAAACCGATCATTTCACCATCGAAATAACTAGTTATAGCGAAATCAGGCATACAGAATTTTATCTGTAAATAGTATCTTCATTTCGGAATAGCGAAGATGAGCTTCCAGGTACACATGCCGGATCAACCAAGCGCTCAATCAATTTTCTACTCTTTTGTCTTTTTATGAATCGTTCCAACGCTTCTGCTTCTGACCTCGAAGAACCTGCTTGAAAGGTTGCCACCAAAACCCATGGACGGTGTTTTGATGTGAAGGTGATAAAGTCTGAAGTGTTGTGTTCTAGTAGTCGACGCCTCGGATCAGTGGATGATCCAACGTAGTACATGTCAGATGATTGTGAGTGTAAAAGGTAGACGTAGTACATAATAAAAAAACCACTCAATATGAGTGGTTTTTGTTTTGCTCCTCCTCTTGGGCTTATGTAGAACCAATTTCGACAGGATTTACAGTATAGTGCCGTCCCGGTAATTTACCGACCGGCACCATATCTTCTGTTTAATTATCCTAAACCCGGTGTCAGCGGAGTAGTTGGATCTTCCTCACAACCGTCTGCTGACCTATTTTTACCCTGCATAAGTAAAACCCGGGAGCTAGTTGCCCCGCCTTCAACATAAATTGATAGGTACCTTTTTCCTGTCGCCTCACATCCAATTAAAAGCTACCGGGGCTGGTTACCTTTACCATGTAGATGCGGTAAGGATCATCGGCTAGATCATACCGGACGGTTGCTACTTGTAAAAGCCCATTTGCCCGGCTGGTCAGCACTTGTTGCCTGTCCGAAGGATCGGCCAGCAAAGCGAGTAGCTTAGGGCCATCCGGTGTGTCTCCTACCGTATGGGAGTGACTGACCGTACCGGACACGACCCACAGGTACTCTTCGTGCTCATCCGCATCGTATGGTTGCATCGTCACCGCACTCCCGTTTCTCTTCAGAAATAGCCCCGGTGCAGCAGGCGATGCGATCAGTAGTTTGCCTCCTCCCATCCGTTTGATCATCCATTGCTGTCGCACCTCGCCACGCCCCGTAAAAGATGTAGGGGTTACTGTAACTTCCGTCAAATCCTCGCTTATGGTCATGACCCCTCCTTTGCGAAAGGCCACCTGATAGGTTGTGTAGTCGTTTTGTGCATGGACTGCCAGTGAACTCATCACTATCCATAGTCCTAGTATGTATCTGCTTTTCATTTTCATTAATTGTTTTTAGGAAATGAAAGCACTCCTGCCCGGCAGGAGTGCTTTTCACCTTTAGTGAATAAGGATTCTTCGGGTCAAGACTTCCTTGCCAAACTGCAGGGTGTAGAGGTAAACGCCGGCCGCGACTGGCTGATCTGCCTCATTGGTTGTATCCCACCTTACGGTGTACCTGCCCGCCTGCTGCTTTCCAGCAGCCAGCGACTTGACCAACTGTCCTT
Source organism: Bacteroidota bacterium (assembly GCA_039192005.1). Lineage (GTDB taxonomy): Bacteria > Bacteroidota > Bacteroidia > Cytophagales > Cyclobacteriaceae > Ekhidna. The sequence continues at coordinate 17,439 of JBCCXH010000029.1, read as the reverse complement.
GCAGGGTGGTAATGGAAAGGGAAACGTCTCCATCCATCGGTAGCTGATAGCTGATTTCCGTATACCCGGTACGTACCGGGTTAGGGACGTTCTGAAGGAGCAAGACTCCCTGCGGGCTTTCCTGTAGTTCTTCTTTGACATGAAGTATATACGGATCTGCTACCGTACCTGTCAGTACGGAAGACTGCAACCCAATGGTATTGGAAATGGCATATGAACGGCCATCTTCACGAGCGATCCACTTGAAGGTAAAGTCCTCTGCCGGGTCGTTTCCATAGGCTGTAAGAAAGTAATACCAACGTCCCTCCAGGTATTGAGGTGCCGCTACACCTCTTGGCTCCTTGCCAGAAAAGGCCACTAGCAGATAGTCGGATGCTGCCGTCAACAGCTCCTCTGGTGCAGCTATCACTCCCGTCAGGTGGGTGGCGTAAGCAAACATCCGCGGCGCTACCGTTATTCCCAGACGACCGGCATCGTTTCGTGCGCGGAGAGCAGGGGCAGCTGGCGTCGCTGACACACGGGAAGACGACGTACTGGAGTACCTGATCGTAGCGGCATTGGATACTTTTATTTTATACCCCTGGTTGGGAATCAGGTGTGTTAACGAACCCACCCAGGTACCCACACCCGCTACCAACGTAAACCGGGCATTGCCCTGATGGGAGATGATCAGGTCGCCGATGGAAGGGGCCGGACGCATTCGGCTAAATGCCTGCGCCACGGTCATGGCTTCGTTGCGTAGGTAACCTGTCGCGTTGTTGTCTGCATCGGTACCCGTACCTGAGCTGGCTGCCAACGTCACGGGATAGTTACTGGCTACCGGATACCCCGTCACCTGAATGGCCCTGGGCGCTGCTACGTACACCAGGTATGAGTGAGTCACGGATAGTGGCCAGTCAACCGACCAGTTGGCACCATCGTAGTGAGTGGTTTGTCGCGCTCCCATGCCATGCGTCTCGATGCGGTCACCGTCACCGAACCCACTCAGATGGCCGAGCGACAGGGTAGTTCCTCCTTTACTGTCCGAAGCACGGAAACTCAGCCAGTAATATCCCGCCTCGCCTAATGGAATGGTATAGCTCATCTTTCCGATATGGTTCAGGTCCAGTGTCTCGGATGCATTAGACCCGGAGACAAATGTCACCTCCCCAATGGAGACCTCCTGACAGATGGCGTCATTCCACAGGTACACCTGATAAACAGGGTTGGGTGGATTGGGCGTAGCAGCATAGCTATTGAACGAGGCCATCGCCACACCCCCTACGTCTCTTATGATGCCTTTTCCTACCAGTGTTCCCTGGTCATTTCTTACCAGCACCGTTTTGCCAATGCCATCCACGTAGTTTTCCCCACCTGCTTCAATCGTCAGGTTAGCCGACATCACATAGCCTCCGGTGACGACCTCCAGGTGGCTGGCATCACAGCTTACAATTACCCGAATATCGACGGTTTCGATCCCCAACAAGGAGGCCCCCTGAATAATCTTGGCTTTGACCTGCCCGGTGTAGGTACCCGCACTCAGCCAGGAAGCCGTCGTAAAGGTCATGGTATGTTGGTTGCCCGACGGCAGAATGTAGTACCCGTTTACCTGCGGCTCCGGGTTGGCCACCTCCAGCCACATCGGCAGGTCTATCAACTCGTAGGTTACCTGAGAGGCATTCTCGCTCATCAACGTCAGATCAAATGTGCGCCGTGTTCCGGCAACTTGTACCTGCGTATGGTTGCCTTTGTCCCATTCGATATGGTTCTTATCCACCCGAAACGTCCACGAATGTCCATTTGCTAGGTTTCCAAACTCATCGCGAACCATCCCGTCATGGATCGTGGCTGTCAATAAGGCCCCTTCCAGCAATTCCGCGGGGTAAGACGCTACGGGCCGCATGAATACCTGCGTCTGGTCCGCAGAGGCATTGACGACCAATGGGATGTCCTGGATCACCGTGGCAATGTCCATCGGTGCCGCATCGTCTTTCGTCACAAAGCTCAGGCCGGTGGCTGTGCTGCCTCGGGTTCTTCCGGTAAAGTCCCGGATGGCTTCGGGTTCGAGCGCGCGGTCATCCAGTACATAGTAGGCCTGTAGCCCGTCTTCCGTGCCGATCAGCCGCTTGTCTTTGTTGGTGCGAATGGTCGCTTCGGACAGTGCCTTGTTCCATATCCGGATTTCATCCAGGCCGCCGATGAACCCTTCCAGGCCGTTTGCCCGGGCAATGGTCAGTGGCTCTTCGTTGGTCGTAAAATCCACAATACCCGCAGATACCGTGTGGTCTAAAATACCGTTGAAATAGATGCTCAGGGTATTGCTCGCATCCCCATCACGGTAGACCACGGCTACGTGGGTCCAGCCATCTGTATCAATAGGGCTTGTAGAAATGGCACTACCTTGGCCTGCATACAGATAGTTGCCATTGGTAAACGCAATGTGCAGGTTTCCTCCTTTTTCAATCAATGGAGTCTGTACCGAAGCGCTGTGCACTTTGTCCGGTCTGACCCAAAATTCAATGGTATAGGAGCTTTCAAGGTCCAGTATGTCCTGATCCTGTATCGTTATCCTGTCTGCTACCTGATCAAACCAGGCAGATTTGGGTTCATAGGAGACCCCACTCAATATCCCCCGCAAAGAAATATTCAACGGGTTGACCGTCCCGTTATCCAACCGTCTGTTGAACGTAGCAGAAGCAGTCACATCGGTAGTAATGGCACCATCCAATGGAGTAAAAGAGGTAATGGCCGGAAGGCTTCGCCTCATGCTTCCTTTGATCCAACGGGTCGGGTTATTGGTTTGCCACCCTTCGGTTTCGTCACCACAGACAGGTACGATCCGCACCCGGTATATCTGATCCGCACCGATGGCTTCCGTATTCAGGTGATAGCGATAATATCCCTGCTCATCTGGTGTCCCCAACTCCGTGATAGCCACATCCTTCGAAAACCGGACGTCATCGCTGTTTTCCAATGCAAACTGGAAACGTACCTTTTCAAAGGTGCTATGCGCCGTTTCCGGCCGGAAGCGAAACGACAACTGATCGCCTGAGGCACTGTTAACAACCCAGTTGGAAAGGGGCGCAGCGACATCGATGTTTCCGGCGCATGGCTCATGAAACCTGGCCGTCAGATGCTTGACATCCCGAAGGCGCACATACTCGGAGCCATCGGAATTGTAGACGACTGCCGCCCGGTCTACCCCGCGTTGAAATTCGTAGATGGGTTTGCCACTTACCGGGTGGTTTCCAACCTGAACTTTTTCCGCGCCGTAAAAATCCAGCAAATCGGCATCACAAGCAGAATAAAAGGCCAGGGGAATGTTGATAAATTCAGTAGGAGATGTTGCATTTTCCCGTCGCACGTACACCTTTACTTTTTTAGACTCGCCCGGTTCCAGGACATAGGTTCGGGGCGCCGGCCAGTTGCTCAAACCATCTACCCTGACAAATGCTCCCGATGGAAGCCGCGTGGGTGGAATGTACAACTCATAGGTTCGTGACAGCCCCTGGTTTACCCCTTCATTTGATTTATTCAAATCCCTTAAGTCTACTTCGAAAACAGCCTCCTCATCCAATCCGGCCCAGACGGTACTTTCGGTCACGGCCAGTTCCACCCCTTCGCGTGCCACCGTATGAGGCTCAACGGGACAGCTGCTTTGACCCGCCTTAGCGACAATCACAGGTGTAGGGTACCTCGCATCCTGGCGAAACAATACATCAAACTGGTCATCTGGGTCATCGTCCGACAGGTGAATGGAAAAGGACTTGTTTTCACTGGTTCCCCCACCGGTACTTCGGCTGGCCTCTTGTTTCGTATTCAGCGTGATATCAAGATTAAACTTCACGCTAAATGCGGTTAGGCCCGTCTGGATGTACTTAGTCAGGTCAATTTCGTGACGATGGCTCAGTGTTTTAGAAGACGACCCATCAGCTCCTATGGAATAGGACCGCGACACAGCACCGGATAGTGCCTGGTTTTCTATAGGCAAACTTTTGGAGCCTGCCCTGTTGGATAAGGTAAAGGCTTCTGCATTGGTACCGTCTATGACTGCCTGCCGGGCATCCAGTGTATGCTTCAGGTACCCGTTCCAGTTTTCGATGTCTGCCAGGTAGTTTTTAATGGTATCTACCTTGCCCTGATCAGCTGCCGAAAGGGTTTCCCGATTGACACTTTCCGCCTCGGGGTTCTGCAATTGCCCACGTAATGCCGCAATGACCCCTTGCAAATTGGGAATTAAGGTACTTTCGATTCCATATCGACTGTAAACAAACTCAGCTCCTTTTGCTATAGCACCCGTATTGGCTTCTGCTACATACGATGCTTCGCAGTTGGTGACGGACAGGGTCTTGCCCGGGGCAAAATAGACAATATTACTGGTACCTATGAAAATATCACTTTGAGCGCCGGGCAAAAGCGCAGTGCCGTCGTTGGTGGAAACGGCCTGATCGAAACTGACCGAATACGTGGCATCGTACGCCCTATTGATGGAATGTGTCGTACCCACTTCGCCACCGGCGGTAATCTCGCCTTTCGTCGACTCATACAGTACGATCGAGCCTCCACCAATTCCAACTCCGGCCCATGCACCCATGTAGGCCTTATGTTCCTTACCGGTAGTGATTTTTGTCGCTGCGGTAAATGCGTGGTCGTGGCTCCAGGAGGTGGCGTAGTCGGAAGAAGCACCCGAAGACCAGGAAATGCTGCTTCCGTCTCCGGGAGGATCGTACAAGACCTGGGTTACAAGGAGAGGTGTCAGCGAGAAGTTCTGATTTTCATCCTGTAGCGTACCGGTCACCCATGCGGCCAATTGGTGGCCGGCATTTCTACTGGTCACCTGAATGTCCAGCAACCGGGAGTAGTCTCCTGTAAAGTTGGGGTAATTGGTCCAGACAAGCACGGTATCAATACCTCCTACAGAGGTAAACGGATTATCCGCACTACTCTGCACGATGTTGGTTCCCAATTGTCCATGGTACTGTTGCAAGTCACCTGCCAGGTAGTACTCAGTATCGTCTACGTAACACTTGTTTCCGCCATATTCTTCGTAAAACTCCAGGCGCACCTGGTACTGGGTCTGTTGCCTTAAAATGTAGCGGTCCGCGGTCGCACAGTAATGCTCGCCGGAAGTAGCATCAAAGGGTTGCCATATCGGGTCCATGTTTGCATCATCCCCCTGAATGGCGATGATCCGGGCTTCTACCTGTAGCGGGCTGCGGTACTCAAAATCGACCGTGGCCCATCCTTGCCTCAGGTCAACCCCAAACTGCTCTCGTTCGATGGATGGATCGTCCTGATTGGTGATGGTGACTTTGTACAGCCCGGGAAGCAGCCCATCAACCGTAAATACGCTCCCGTCATTATTGAAAATAGCGCTTGCCTGATCTCCCGTAAACGTTTGTATGAATTTCGGCTCTACGACATCGGTCCGCTCCACTGCTACCTCCCAGGTACCCAGGGTATGGTTGCAAGGGATAATGACATTACCGGTAATCCCATACCGGGTGAGGTTGTAAAAATCAACCGATGATGCAGGCTCCGTCACGTTCCACTTCTGTAACTCCCCGATGGCGTATGTACCCTGTGCCTCGTAGTGGTACCGGTACTGACGCGTGTAGGGGTTGATCATTGTGGCATCGAAGCGTGGCATGGCAGACTCATCGTTGCTTTCATTGAGCAAGGTTAGTTCCCTTCCTTCACTCCCTGCCGTGCTGCTCACGGCACGCAGGCTTACGTCACTTTCGGAAAAACGATAAGACAGCGACAGGTGCTGCTCATCTCCTTCTATGAATGTTCCGTCTTTGAGTTTTGTCAGTTTTCCTTCCGAATAGTAGGTATTCCGCTGTTCGATGAGGTGTAAATGACCTTTTAGCGGGTGTTCTAGTGCATTCGACATGCCCAGATAAAACGTTCCTCCGAAAACAGTGGCGTTTACTATTCCGGAGGTAGCCTGATTGTTTTCGTCCGCATATAGCAGGGTGGTCCCTGTCCCCTGATCGTAAGCAAATGCAAAAAACTGCCAGTCATTGGTGTCAGCAAAAGGCACCTCGGCCAGCTTCTCTGCTCCCATACGGAGCGTCAGGTGATTGTTGTCACGAAGCGCCAGCTGCACGCCACCCATTTGCAGGATGGTCTGCCACTCTGGTACGGGCCCGTCGTATTCGCCCTTTTTGATCCAGCCAGACCAGGTCGTACCGGCTACCGGGGGAAAAAACGTACCCGAAGATTTGGCGTAGTCGTTTTCCCCATCGAACAAGAGGCTTTGGCTCCCAAAGCTGCGAGACCTCAACCGGTTGGCTACCCGGAAGTTTTGCAGCCCAATGGGCAGGCTCAGGTTGTATTGTCCGAAATGATCTGTAGCAACGTTTTGGCCGTCTCCATTCGTGATGAGTCGGTAGTCCGCTGCCTGGGGACTGACCCCGGAGGCAAACTCGAATGTCTGACCGGCAGGAACGGGATAGTTTGTTCCCGCTAGTTCGTAGAAGACATTTCCGGAGACGTTGAACTGCGACTCGTCCGTAAAGGCTACCGCTGTACGGGTGTAATCATCGGGATGGGTGCTGCTTTGCAGAATCTCGGTTCTGATCGTCGGGGTAAAAGTATGGTTGGTCCTGACCGGCTCCACGATCAGCGAAACGGAAGCATCTCCATAGTTGATGGCCTCCATGATGTAATTGCCCGACCGGTCGGTATACACCGCATACGCCAGGTCTAGTGGCGTTCTCCTAGTGATCTCATCCTCCGATGTACCGACGTACTCTCCTTTGGTCGTTTCGGCCTGGTTGTACACCTCGTAGGGGGATTCCATATCAAACCGGTAGTACAACAACAGCCCTTTTTCTTTTCCACCGATCTTGAACCGCCAGTAGTCGGTTACCTGTTGGCTCAGCCGTTCGTTAAGCTCCTGATCTGTTTCTGGCCGGGAGGTATTGTCCGGAAGTGTTACCATCGCCCTGGAGGCGTCCCAGATACGGAGTTCATCCAGGGTGTAAGGACTCTCCGCCTGCGCATTGATCACAAACCGGTCGACTGAAGCGATGCCGTCATGGGTATAAGCGTGGGTATGAGTCGCAACGAGTGTTCCGTCTTCGTAAAGTAACCCGCCACTTGGTGTAAAGGCAATCGCATAGTGATGCCACTGTCCATCTGCGGGACGGCTGCTGTACGTCAGGTATTCCGATCCATCTCCACCGAGTACCCGGATGGTGCTTCGCCCTTGCATTTCCACTGCCAGCTGTCCAAGGCTGAAGATGCGGTGGTTTCCATCTCCATCCGACCGGTGCCAAAACTCCACCAGAAAATCCCTGGCTGCTGCGGACTGTCTAAATATACTGGCATTTTTAACGATGACCGGGGATGTGCCGGGAGCAAATTGTAGCGCCTTTCCAGGCAATAGTTCTTCTCCTCTAAAGGTAACCGCCACGCCCGGGGTGCCTACCTGACTGGAGGACTGTACGATTCCCGATATCTTGCCATTGTGAAAGATAAACCCATAATCCGTACCCGATGAATTGACCTCACCCTGCGCCTGCACCTTGTAGCTGTTAATGTTTCCCGGAAGGATATCCGTCTCCACGTCAAAGACGATGGGGTCCCCTACGGCCCGGCTGCCGGCAGCCTCGCTCCCTATTTGGATGTTGGAAACCCCTTTGGTGATCACATAGCCGGTCGCTCCTTTTATGTGGTTCCATTTCAACTGTACTTTGTCGGGATGTGACCCTTTGGAGGCACTGAGGTGGATGGTCGTATTTTGTAAAACGGGATGTTCGATGTCTTCACGTACCTGCATCAGTTGATGATCGACACCTGATGCGCGGTAAAGGCTGACTCCGCCTGCCCTGACAGAGGGATTGTCGAGTAAATTGTCCCACCTCAGCCGACGGATGTTTTCTACTGGCGAATGTACCGTGTGGTCCGCTTTGTCATACGCCCCGATCAACGCATACAGGCCCTGGTTCTCAAGGTCGCGGAGCAGCGTGGCATCTGATGCATTGAAACTTCTCAACCAGCTTTCCTCGATTTCCTCATCGGTACGTTTTTTGGTCCAGACCCGAACCTCGGCTATCTCCTGAGTGCTACCTGCCTCTTTCCTGAAAAACAGGTTACGAACCATTCCTTCCGGCAATGCCATGTTTTTTTCAAACCGCTTGCTGCCGTTCATGTAAATACGCAACACTCCGGTCTGGAAGGTAATGGTGACATGATGCCAGGTGATTGGAGCGACCCGCCCGTTTACTTCGCCGCTCAGGTCTATCTCTTGAACGTCGGTCCCTACGCTCACCTTCAACTGATTAGCCGTATGCATTTTCAGAGACAAGGCGTGCGATGCTTCCAGTAAATCGGTAAGCTCCCAACGGTTATCCTCAAACGTAGAGCGTATCCAGAATTCTACCGTGGCCTGACCTGGCGTACCGAGGTCAAGCGGCTGTTGCAAGTCAATCCCTGTATGGAAGTGTGCGGCATAATCCGCCGACTCCATACGCAATATTCCATGGTTTTGGGCATGTAGGGAGTAGTGGCCTGCCAAGAAAAGCAGGACACAGCATACCCCGTACACGTATCCTTTCAGATGGTTGTACATGATTTCTATTTGTTACGATTGGTACTTATTTTTCTTGCTGACGGGTAGGGGAGGCGGCTAACGCTTTTTTTACTTTTTCCAGCTCCTCATTCAGCGTGATGGTGTACAGGGTCAGTTCTTCGATCTTCTCCACCAACAGGGTGTTGATTTCGCCAACGTTCATTCCTTCTTTCACCACAGTGGTTTCGGTAGGCATACCCGGCAAGTGTTTATTGGCCCGAATGTAGTCGGCGACCTCATCGAGTGGCATGAGATCGTAACCGTCTGCAAAAACGTAGTCTGGAAAAGAGCCAATGTTTAACTTTAGTTCATCTGCTTTAACGACGCCGGCTACATCCAGTTTATCCGTCGGGGTTTGTGTCCCAATCCCTACATTACCCTGCGCATCAATACGAAATCTTTCACTGCTTACACTACCGGTAAAAATTTTAAAATTTTTGTCTGTTTCAAGGTTCAAAGAGCCGCCACCAGCGTTCATCACCAAAGCTTCAGGTTCAAACGTGGGGTAGTTTTGGTCGAATGTCCAATCAGAGTTGAACCGATAGATAACCGCTTTCCCATTACCACCTCGATTACTTGAAAAACGAAAAGCCGTATAACCAGCCTTATTCGTATTGGTAAGTTTCATTTTCACTTCTACACCTTCACCAGATACATTCAAGTTACCTTCAACCTGCAACTTTTCAGAGGGGGACAGGGTACCAATACCTACCTTACCTCCTCCACCAGCAATGGATACGTTTCTATCTACATGGTGATTTAGAAGTAAACCACCGATTACCCCTGCAGCATCTATTGCATTTCCGTCCATCAACATTTTTTCCCCACCTCCTACTGATTCTATGATGAAGGGTGCATTTTCTCCGTTGTTTTCTTGTTCTGACTTGACATGAAGCTTGGCATTTGGGGCTTCTGTACCAATCCCCACATTTCCATCCGAGGCAGGAAAAATGCCATCTTCAATAGTGAACCCCCGACGAATAAACAGGACATCTAAATCCCATTTTTCGTTAACGTGAGGATCATTGAATCCAGTTTCTATTTGCCATATTTTATATTGAATACCATCAACAGTTTCAGTAGTTTCAATCATTTGTGCCCAAATACTATTATGCCTTGTCAGAAGGTTTCCGTTCTTCGCCCTGAACCCAACAATAGCTGGTATGAAGTCATCTACCTGAAACCCAGTTTTATGATGCCTTACGGATAGTACATCTTTATATCTTTTAAAAAAAACAGCCTGACTCGATGCCGGCATGGAAGAGAATAGTATAAAGGTCATACTTAGTGAGAATAAAACGCTCGTTAAAAGTGCTGGCTTCTTCAATGAGTGTTGTTGTAAAGTGGGTGTTTTCATGATTCTGTTAGTTGAATAAAAAATTGCGCTTGCTTTGATGCTCATTTTTGCAATAAAATCGACTCAAAAAAGACGAACGGGGAGTACCGGCTCTGTAGCCGTTGAATGGCCTGTCGCCATAGAGGCTAAGCCTCGGTCAACTAGCACATTCCTATCACCCGGAGATATCTTCTAAACCATTGGTAATCTGACATTTACAGCATGCATCATAAGCAAGTAGTTAACTACAAGTTTAGACCGGTGAGGGTAGTTCTGAAATACGTTTGACTACGGCAATACTTCGTAGTACTACGTATAAGACAAGGGGCATTTGTTGCGATGCTTATTTGCTTTGGGGCGACGGTATGCGTAAGGAAAAGAAGTTAACGAGAAGCATACGGGCGCTAGGTACTGGTGGACGCTGACGTTTCGAACGTTACGATTCACCAATCGTATCCTGATTCTTCAGTGCCCAAATAGTTAGTGCATTGGGGGTATTGTCCAGCTCTAGCTTGCTAATGATATGGCTTCGGTGTTTTTCTATGGTTCTGGTAGAAACGAACAATTGCTCGGCGATTTGCTTAGTGGTCATTTGTTCGGCAATTTGTTTTAATACCGTCTTTTCTGAAGGGGTCAGTCTCCTTAGCTTTTTTTGTGCATCTTCACTTCCAGTCAACGTTTGCGGTGCAATGGAAGAACTGAAATAAGAATCTCCTTGTAACACGGATTTGATGCAACGATCTATCTCTGAAAAGGAATCTTCTTTTAGTAAGTATCCCTGAATTCCTAATACTTGTGCTTGTTGGATCATACTCACTTCCTTGTGATAAGACAGTACAATGAAATGAGTAGCTGAATGTTTCTTCTTAGCCATTTTTATTACTTCGAAACCTGTTAAAAATGGCATGTCAATGTCTAAAAAGGCTAATGTGGGTGTCGATGCCAATATGATTTCCAGTGCCTGTAAGCCGTTTGTGGCCTGACCAATGACGTGATAATTGTGAGCTTTAAGTTCCGAACAAAGCCCTTTTAATATCATCGGGTGATCATCTGCTACTATAATGGAAATGTCTTCTTTTGGTTTCATGTGTATGATTTTCTTTCAAATGCTCAGATGCGGTTTCCCGCCGGGAAATTCGTGAGAAACTCCATTCACCCTCAGTTGCCATAGATTAGGGTGAATGGCCTTTATGCACATTTCATGGACAAGCAATGGTTAGGTTGACAGAAGTTCCTTTGGTGGGTTTAGCGTCTATTCTAAAGTCGGACCCAAGGATTTTGGCTCGCTCTACGAGTGTTTTCATTCCTATGCTACTCGATTTGAGGTATTTCTTAAAATACTCAACTCCTTTTCCATTGTCCCTGATGGTCGTTTCGATATTTCTTGTTTTGACTTTGATATCGATAAAAACGGCTCTGGCGTCAGCGTGTTTAACGATATTGTTGAGTAATTCCTGAATGATGCGATAATAGTGCAGGGCATTCACCCGATTCATATACTTGTCTACATCGTCTATTTCATAGGTGAAAAAAATGTCTGAATATGCATCTATTTCATCAATCATGGCTTTAATGGCCGAAGTAACTCCAAAACTTTCGATGGTCACCGGATACAGTCCCCGCGAAATGTCCCGTAGTTCTTCCATAATCCCCGACGAGAAATGGCTCAGGTCTGTGTTACCTGTTGCTTTTATTTTTCTGGTCAGGAGTGTCAGCCTTTGGCCTACGCCATCATGCAACTCACGCGCAACACGTGTGCGTTCACCTTCCTGTGCATTGATGAGTTCTCTGGAAAAATTCTCCAACATCTGCTGTTTGTTTCTTGCCGCATTTCTTTTTCTGATGAGAACAACGATACTGAAAACACCGAGCAACCCTACTCCTCCAAATAGCATCAGTTGATTCTTTGATCTATTTTCGGAAGCCAACAATTCGATATCATTTTTTTGTGCTTCTATCTGATGGTCCCTCTTTTCGGTTTCGTACAGGGTTTGGTAGTAGGTAAGTGATTTTACGTTTTGAATGCTGGAAAGGGAGTCTTTGATGTGGTAGTAATTGAGTAAATGCTGCTGAGCATATCGTTGATCGCCTATGCCATCATAGACATCTGCTAAAAACTTTTCTGCATTCATGATCTCTACGAAGGCTTTGTGCGTCACGGCTAGTTGCAGGTGCTTCTTAGCATATATTAGTGAACTTTCAAGGTCCCCTTTTGCCAATGCCAGTTGTTTTAGCATTTCCACATAACGCTGCTCGTCCATCGTATGCCTTTCGGGTTTTCCTTCAAATACGCTGAAATACTTTTCTGCCTCTTGTAAACTGTCATTCTCTGCCAGTGCAATGACCAGGTCACATAGCAATACGGGTTCAAACTGAAGTTTGTACTCCCCGGTGTTGTATGCTATAGCCTGCCTAAGATGATGGATGCGCTTTTTCTCCTCCCCCATCATCCTGTAATCCGCAGCAGAATTGTAATAAAGCCACGCGAGTACATCTTTTTCATCGTGTTTTAAGGATAATTCGATCGCTTCCTGCCGCTCTTTTTGTGCTTCCTGATAAAATGCATTTTGACTATACAAAATAGCCAGGTTGTTTTTTACAGTGATTATATTATAAATATCATTTGTTTCTAAAAAAATTGTCAGTGCCCTTCTGTAAAGTACGGACGGCTCTGAGAATTCACCAATCCTGCCACTAGCATTTCCCTTTCCTACTAAAACAACTCCCAAAAGGCGCTCAGACCCTGATTTTAATGCGTATTCCTCTGCCATGTTAAATATCACCAATGCACTGTCCGGCTTCCCGGACATGGTATAAGAAACTGCTGCACGATTGAATAGCATGGTCTTTAATGAATCTTCTGAGCTTACGTTATCTACGTGTTTCAAAAACGCTTTAAATTGTGACAACCCTTCCTCTGTTTTTCCATGGATATAGGATTTATAATAAATGAGGTTACTGGTATGCCTGGCAGCGATATTGAATGAATCAAGCGTTAAGGCATATTGAATGGTTTCGGTAGCTATCGAATCGTAATCGTACTGATCCTTAAAGTGGACGAGTGTTAACAAACTGTCCAGCCATTTCAAGCGTTCGCCATAACGAGACTCGTCTATTTTTATTTGTAATTCTTTGATAGAAGCTACCGAATCAACCGCCTGGGCCGTCGCTGCTATCGGTATAAAAAAGAAAAATGATAAGTACAGTACGTATCGAAAAGAAATCATTCAGAAAATATCAGCAATAATTTTAATACATACTGTCTTTGGATCTAAATTCAATAGGTTTATCTCTGGCCTTATTAGAAAAAGGGCTGACTCGGCTCTTCTCTCAAATGAAAATTATTAAGCCTATACACGGTGTTTCGATGTGAAAGTCAGAAAGTCTGATGTGTTGTGTTCTACTACTCGACGCCAGGGATCAACGGATGATCCAACGTAATACGTATCCGATAGCGACGAGTGTAAGAGGTAGAGGTAATACATAATAAAAAAAACCACTCATTTTGAGTGGTTTTTTGTTTTGCTCCTCCTCTTGGGCTCGAACCAAGGACCCTCTGATTAATCCCGCACATGCGGGACTCTAACCAGCTGAGCTAATTGTCCATCTGGTACAAATTCCGGATCAACCAAGCGCTCGATCAACTTGCGGCTCTTTTGTCTTTTTATGAATCGCTCTAAGGCTTCTGCGTCCGACCTCGATGAACCCGCTTCAAAAGTCGCAACCAAAACCCACGGACGGTGTTTCGAGGTGAAGGTCAGAAAGTCTGATGTGTTGTGTTCTACTAAGCGACGCCAAGGGTCTGATGAAGATCCAACGTAATACCTATCCGATGCCGAAGAGTGTAAAATATAGAGGTAATACATAATAAAAAACCACTCAAAATGAGTGGTTTTTTGCTTTGCTCCTCCTCTTGGGCTCGAACCAAGGACCCTCTGATTAACAGTCAGATGCTCTAACCAGCTGAGCTAAGGAGGAATGATCCTTGAAAAAGGAGTGCAAATGTAAACTTCCTGATCACAAAACTCAAATCAAATGGTTGAAAAAAATACAATGTCCCTCATTTATGACATGATTTAATAAAAAGCGACATTTTGTCATTAATAATTTTCCATAAAATCACAAAATATGCCATTTTGTCTTCTTTTTTCTGTAAAACTCGATTGGTACGGATTTCGACTATGGGTTAATCGAATTTGATTTTAAACTAAACAAATAATAAAAAATGGGACTTATTAAGTATAACACCAACGATTTCAGACCTACCAGCTTCAGAAGTTTTGTAGACGATTTTTTCAATAATGATTTCAACGGAGGTACATCTGCTTCTTTCACCCCGAAAGTAGACGTTGCTGAAACGGATAACGAATTTGAAGTTCAGCTTCATTTACCCGGCTTGAAAAAGGAGGATATCAAAATTGACATCAACAAAGACCGATTGTCCATTAGTGGAGAGAGAAAGTTTGAAAACAAAAAAAGTGAAAAAAACTACCACAGTGTAGAGAGTTACTACGGCTCATTTAGTCGATCATTTCATTTGCCAGATACGATTAACACAGAGAAAATAGATGCCGCCTATGTAGATGGTGTCTTGACGGTAACATTGCCAAAGGATGAAAAGAAAGTAACCAAAAAGCAAATCTTGATTAAGTAGTTTTTTTGAGTGGCGCGAGTGAAGGAGGCCGTATCAGATTAGTTTTGGACGGCCTCATTTTTTTATAATCTTACTAACTCGACCATAGCACTCACACTGTTGAGTTTCGGAGTAAATAACACCGCAGCTAGCTGTGACCATTATTTAATTTGAAGGCAGAACCCCACTCCATGGTGGTTTTTAATCTCTAGCGTATCATCTCCTTTAAGGTATTTTCTTAGTCGGGTAATGAATACATCCAAACTTCTTCCTTTGAAATAATCATTTTCTCCCCAGATCTTTTCCAGAATGACTTCTCGTTTCACCAGGTTATTCCGATGGGCCAATAGAAGCTCCAGTAACTTGCCCTCCATCTGAGTAAGAGAATGAAATGTATCATTTATCTCGTAGGTAATGTTCGACGGATCATAGCTGGATTTTCCAAACAAAATTTTTGACGCATCGCTTGGTTTGGTGCGCTCATTTCTCCGCAAGAAAACATCGATCCGATAAGATAGTTCCTTCATGGAAAATGGCTTAGTGATGTAGTCATCACCTCCAACTTCAAACCCTTTAAGTCGATCTTCTTCGATGGATTTGGCCGTTAAAAAAAGGATGGGTATGAATTCATCATGAGACCTCATCTTTCTGGCCAGTTCAAACCCATCCATCTTTGGCATCATAACGTCAATAAGGCACAAAGAGGGTTTTACATTGTGATATAGTGCCAACGCCTCTTCCCCATTCTTTGTCCATAAGACTTCATGCCCAAGGTCTTTTAAATTATCCTGAACCATAAACCCCAGGTTTTCATCGTCTTCTGCCAGTAATAATTTAGCCATTTGGTATGCTTATTTTAAACTCACTGCCTTCACCTGGTGTGGATTTCACACTTATCTTACCGTTCATCTTTTTTACCGATTGTTTTACAATGTACAGCCCTAACCCAAAGCCTTGTGCATTATGTTGGTCTTTTACCTCAGGAATACGATAAAACCGATGAAAAATACGCTTAGCATGTTCAGCTGACATGCCTATCCCATCGTCTTTCACACAAATACTCAAGTTCTTACCTATACGCTTTACCTGTATAGATACCGCGTGGGCTCCATACTTCACTGCATTGTCTACAATATTGCTTAATATGTTATCCAGTAGGTTTACATCTACTCGCCATTCCATCTGCTCAAAATCCGCTTCCCACTTAATCATATGAGGCAGGTATTGCTGCTTGAAACGATTCATGATCTTTTCCAAAAACTCGTGCATAGCTACCGTTTCAAACTTGAGATTCAACTGTTTTTCTAACAACGAACCTGTCAGGATCTTCTCTACGTGGCCCTGAAGCCTGGACGTTTCCTGTTGGATGATTGCTGCATATTTCTTCCATTCCTGCGGAACTTTATCTAACAACGTGTTCGAAGCGAGTGACAGCGTGGATAGTGGTGTTTTCAATTCATGTGTGATGTTACTCACAAAGTCCCGTTGTATCTCACTTAGCCTTTTTTGACGCAACATGATGAATAACCCATAGCCAAAGAAAAGTGCGACAACAAGCGTCAAGGCGGTGGTGAATTTCCAAAAATCAAGCTTGCCGACGATGGTTTTGGACTTACTGGGAAAGTAAACTCCAAAATAGTATTCCTCCTCTTTCAGTTCGGGAAAAAAATCCTTGTGCTCTACAGATACCAGATTTACATTATCTGCATAGACCATTTGGTCATTTTGACAATCGTATACGCCGTATTCAAAGTCTTCCGTAATCGTACGCTCACCGATCTCCGCAGTAATTAAGTATTCCAGCGTCTTCAAATTAATCCGATCGTTTGTGCGAACAATAAAATAGTTAGCCGAAACCTGCTCTATTGGGTTTTCCGATGGAAATTCCTTCCCTGAAGACTCGCACAAAGACGCGACAACGTTTCGTAATGCTACCTGCACGTTGTGGTTAAACACCCGATCTTGCTGATCAATGGCACGATTTACCCAATATACTTGTGTGATGATGATCCCCGTGAGCGTAATGACGGACAAAACGATCAAAATACGGATACTTGAATTGCTCATTTTTCAAATTTAAATGCTTTACTGCCTGATTTCCTGATGTTTAACAAGTCATTAACAATCATTAGGAAGTTGTTAACACAGGTCCATTACACTTACCATCAGCTTTGAGCAACAAATTATTTTTTGATGAAAAAAGCAACTTCAATTTTATTTCTTGGCATCACAGTAGCTGTGATCGCAGGAATTTCTCCTCTTAAGTGGAACAAAACTTCCATTGATCTGGGACAAGTAACTAAAGGTGAAAGCAAGGACCTTTCGTTTGAGTTTACCAATACAAGTGAAGAGCCAGTTAATATTCTGGAAGCCAAAGGATCATGTGGCTGTACGAATGTACAGTATCCAAAAGAGGCCATTAACCCCGGTCAGAAAGCCGTCATTACCGCCAGCTTTAAGTCGGGGAAAGTTGGTGACTTTAAGAAAAACATTCGGATCAAAACCTCTGAATCGGATACTTATGAGTACTTGTATTTCAGCGGTGAGGTTGTGGAATAAACGATTATCAACTTTAAATAAAAAATCCTGATGGTGCTCATCAGGATTTTTTTATTTTTGCGATTTCTGGAGTGTTAGCTCAGTTGGTTTAGAGCACCGCCTTGACAGGGCGGGGGTCGTTGGTTCGAATCCAATACACTCCACCAAATCGGGGAAAGTATTTTCAGAATGCTTTCCCTTCTTTTTTTCAGCTTCTAAAAACGCTGATAATGAGGGTATTACACTAAAATGAGGGTTCTACTAGTAGCACTTCTTAATCCTTCATTTGATTGTACTATTCAAGTTGGCTCAATGAATTTTATTTATTTTCAGAGGTCTCTCTCAAGTCACAAAAACATAGTGAGTTTTGTT
>JBCCXH010000028.1:0-21047 GCA_039192005.1 Bacteroidota bacterium | reverse complement strand
GTGTAGAGGTATTGAGATAAGGTAAAGCGTGCTGCTAAAGCATTTTGGTAAGTAAATGGACACCAAAATGAATACGTACACTTTAGCAGAGGGAAAGGATGAAGAGCTATTGTTTATCTTGACTTATGCATCTTACAACGAGCAGGAAGAGTTGCTCTTAGTACCGGATAATTTCGCCGAAATCATCATTCCAAATTCAGAGAAAAAAATAGAACTACGAATAATTGGAACCAAAAAACAACTAACGGTCAATCGTGGAAGCATTTACTTTTTACCTCCCAGAAGAAGAGGAATGGAAGTGTCTTTCGAGAAAGAAACACAGTTTGCCATCATCAAACTTAATCCGATCTACACCAAAGTTATTGCCAATAACCTAACAGAGGTATGTACAGGAGTGTATGATTGTGAAGCTTCTGATAAAATGAGCTTTCAGCTGCGTCTTGGAGTAAACCTGAGGGACTTACGGGCTGTATCGGGCTGGATCAGTACCCATTTACTCAGAGGGCAGGAAGAAGACAAAATCAACAGTACCATAGAAGAGTCCATCTCAAGGATTAAAGACACCGGTGGATCCATTAAAATAAAAGAACTCTATACCAATTTGAACATCAGCAAATCAAAGCTTGAAAAACATTTCAACAGTGAACTGCAAATGACTCCTAAAGAGTTTTGCAAGATTGAGAAGATCAACCGCTTCATTAAGTCTTATCATAACAGGTATGGCCAAAACCTAACAGAGCTGACGTACAAATGTGGTTACTACGATCAGTCCCACTTAATTAAGGATTTCAAATACTTTCTGGATACCAGCCCGAAACGATACTTTGCGAAGGCGAATGATTCGTGCTAACCCGCTTAATTCATGAGGAAAATGCTCAAGTTGGCATAAGTGATTGATTTATAGTGACTTAAAATTCAATTGTGCCGATTTTTGATTCCCCAAATTTGGGGAACGTTTCTTGATACCATTCAAAATCAATTACCTTATATTCAACGAGTTACATATTCTCAATGAATAACACCCGAATTTTTCGGGCTAAGTCCCGCAACTTCGCCACGTTAGGTCATATGAGCGAGCAGGGGCTTCCCAAGTATCAACTACATTCACTTCTATTGTTCTGAAGTGGATAAAAACGTTTCGCAGCTCTCTGATCGTAATGTATTGATGTGTCAGGTCCTCCGAATAACCAGTGTATGTATTCAAAACCAATAAATAAAGCATCTCGTCAAGTACTTCAATGGTTTCTGCTATAGTTTGGTGTTCAAGGTATTGTGAAAAAGATAAAATACTCATAATAAGCTTTTAAGTATTCAAATAAATCTTTTCACTATTCTTCTTAGCACACGAAAACACGTAGATTTAGGCTTTAGTGTGCTATGTCCAGACCTGTATACAATAGAATCAAAGCTGTTTTAGCTGAAAATGGTAAAACAAACAATTGGTTAGCCGATCAATTGGAAGTCAATAGGACGACCGTTTCGAAATGGTGTAGAAATGAAATGCAACCTAGAGTAGAAACGCTTTACACCATAGCAAGTGCTTTAGATGTTGATGTCAGGACTTTATTGGTTCCAAATAAAAATTTGTGACCAATACCCCCGGCACCCGTTAAAAAGAGATAAGGGTCAATTGAGCAGACTAGAGGAACCCTGAAAATGTCACCTGGCATTTCTTTAAAGCAAGACACATTTTTCATCAAATGAAGAATTTAATGGCATGCTGTCACTTTTGTTTCACGTCCACACGAAACATCTGAGAGAAGCTTTTAAAACAAAACCATAAAACACATGAAGATATGCTATCGATTCTCCGTTTCCTCGTGTGAAGACACATGCCGAAGCAAGTTCGATCATTTTCCAATTTATTGTTGATTTAAGCTAGTTGGCTAGAAGATCGAGCTCTAATTCCCATCATACTCTACATGGTAGTTAAGTAACCTATATCCCCCCATGGAAATCGTAACGACAACAAAAACCTTCATAGGTGCTTTTATCCCTCAAAATAGCTTGTTAGCCACTGCACCAAGGAAAGAAGGTTGTGCTCAGCCTAAGCTGATGATGTAATTGGCTGGTTACAAAAAAAGGCCACCTTACAGGCGGCCTTTTTTAACTGATAATTGGTTTAAACTTAATTCATTGGAGGATCAATCACACCAATGACAAATCGATCTGCCGTGGTGCTCACACTCACTTCTGCGTCTCCATTAACTGTATTTATTCCGCTCATGACCACACTATGGTAGGTCGTATCGGCAACCATATTCGTTGCGCTGAAGCCGAAGTCACTTACCCTGGCCTCTATTCTGAATGGCCTTGACGACTCACCAGGACTAAAAGCTACGGGAAGGTTGGATGGATTTCTCAGTGACGCGCTAAAGTTGAACGTAGTAACTGAGGCGTCTGCTACCAATTCTCCAGCCAGACTGATGTCGGTTACAATAATGGGATCCAATTGTATCATAGCCGAATCCACGTACAGGGTATCCGAAGAGAAACTGAAAACTTTCGTATCGTCTAAAAACTCCTGAGTGAAAGTCTGACCTGTCGCTAAGGACGTCTCTGCATCCCCTCCGGTAAATGAATTCAGCTCGATAACGAAATCCCTCTGAGTATCTGCCGTCAAGTTGTCAAACGTGTTGGCCATCACAATTGCTATGGTATCTTGTGATGTTTCCGCGTCGATTACGATCGGACTAGGCGTTAACAAGGTATAATCCACTCCCGCAGTCAAATCACCCGAAATGGTGAAGTTGACGGAAATGTCTGCATCAGCAGCAACCGTGGTCGTATCCGAAGGATTTACCGTACGAACAAAAAACCTAAGGGTATCCAGTCCACTTTCATTCGTCTCCACGTTTACTTGCCGCGTGAGTGACGAACTGAACGTAATGGCCTTTAAGTCATCTACCCAGCTCACAGGTAACTCAACGAACGACAATCCGGATTGCGGTCCTCCCCTACCTATATCCAATCCATTGTCCACCTCCGTTAAAGCCAGTGTTGCTGTTCCGCCTGTTCCTACTATGTTGTCCTCCGGGATCGTCACGGATAGTGAGGCTGTAAGACTCCCCTGAGGAATCACCACCGACCCGGTAGTAGCAAAGTCTCCGGTTACCGCATAGCTTATCGTGATGTCTGAGTCCTGAACTTCTCTCATTCTAACGACGGTAGCTACCTCTCCGCCCTCTATCCCAACGAGTCGCAACTGCGAAGCATTGTCAACCCTAAACTCTACGTATTGAGGTAGCGAGTTGGAGAAATCAAGGTTGGGATCATCAAAATCATCACAACTGTACACCCCTACAAAAAGGACTAAGAAAACGATTAATAATCTATTATGTATATTTTTCATTTCTCTCATTTTATTTATCGAAATACATCGGTTCGTCAAGGTCAGGATCTGCCGGAGCGTTGGTATTTGCTGCTAATTCATCCGGCGGGTATGGCAACCTTCTCAAGATGCTGGTGGTAGCTGCTCCGTCAGGTAGACTAAGCGCAGGTACTTCCGTTCTTCTCCATGTCGTCCACCCTTCCAGCGGCCTGATGATGCAGTCGATCCACTCCTGCTCCGCAATGACTACCCGAGCTTCCTCTTGACTCAATGAAGCAAGAGGAGGAATCTCGCTATCCAGGTAAGCAGTAATTGCATCTTGTGAAATCCCATTCTGGTTCATTGCCGTGGTAATGCCATCCCTTAGTTTACTATCTGCGGCAGATAAATCACCGGAAGCAAGCCCACGGGCAATGGCTTCTGCTTCAAGGAAAAGCTGCTCCTGATAAGAGAATAAAACGTCGCCTGCATCTGGCCGAACCAGTTCGAATTCACCGTTTGTTCCAACAGGTGCGGTAGACAGCACCCATGGATTTGTCGGGAAGTTTTGCAGTCCGGGAGGCGCTCCTGTCGCTGAGGCCGCGCTCCCTCCGAAGGGGTACGGCTGAAAATATGTACTGATACGAGGATCGTTTCGTGAAGCCATCAGGTTGACCATCGCTTCTCCAGCGAAGTAGAATAAGTTCCTGGCACTTGCAAAACTGTTTAACGTTTCCCAAAATGGATTTCTGTTTCCCGGAGTGGGGAAAAACGGAAACACCGCGTTTAAAGAAGACGCATTAATCATGTCGTTTTCCGCCATCATCGCAGCAATCTCTGTTGAGCGAGCAGGCTCTGCGTCTACCAACGTCATCAGCGTCCTGAACTTCAGCGATTTCGCAAAGCGCCTCCAGCTCTCCATATTCCCACCATAGATCAAATCCTGAGATGTAAATGATGTTGGCGAATCGTCAATGAGGGCGACTGCACCATCCAAAATATCAATAACCCCTTGCAACACCTCAGATTGATCGTCAAAATTAGGGTTCAGGGACACAATAGCGGGGGCGTCAAAATCCACGTTGACGGCCTCACTAAAAGGTACATCTTCCCAAAGCACCGTGGCACTGTACAGAACCAGCGCCCTGAAAATATCACATTGAACGACTGAATTGGTCTGTCCTGCTTCCCTTGCGCCATTGGCCGCAAGAATCAGGTCTTTATAGGAATCCCGGTAGTAGGTCCTCCAGGTATTTCCCGTCGCAAAAATGCTGAAGTTGTACTGTTCAGGGTTCGTAAATACTCCAGCACCTAAAGAACCACCTCCAGACCATAGCTGTGCCGCTGTGGAAACGGATGGCCCGATATCGATCACCCGGTTGGTTGAATAGCCAACGATGACCTGCGTGAAGATCGGTCCTGGCTGAGCTTCCAGTGAGCTGTTCGGATCATTGTTTACGTCCAAATAACTCTCTGAACAACTTCCAAGGACCAATACCAATAAAGAAAGTAGGTATACTCTTATGTTTTTCATGATTCTCATTTAGAATGATAGTTTAACGTTTGCACCAATAGACCTCGCAGACGGTACGTTATAGAACTCTACGTTTGCCGTCCCACCAATCAAACTGGGACCGAAAAAGCTCGCTTCCGGGTCGATGTGAGGCACCTCACTGTCTATCAACCACAGATTTCTTGCCTCTACGCCTACGGCAATTCCTGTAAAGAAGGTGTTGTCTATCACTGACGCAGGTAATGCATAGCTTAGTGTAATTTCTCTTAGCTTAATGTAAGAAGCGTCAAATATCCCTCCTTCCGTATTGCTACCATCGGTGTAGTTGTTCCAGAAGTCTTGCATGGAGCGAACAGGTGTCTGGTTGGTCACAAACGTTCCATCCTCAAGCTGATTGACTCCCGGGTCAATGAAGATCCTGCCTCTGTTTTCAAGGGTTTCTTCTGCGAGTCCTGCAGCACGAATGCCGCCTACGGTACCGGACCACAGCACACCGCCCTGGCTAATGTCTACCAGCGCACTCAGCGTAAAGCCTTTGTAGGTAAATACGTTTTCTATTCCCATCTGCCAATCCGGGAAAATATTCCCAAGGTTTGTCCGATCACCCCTTTCCCTCAAGCCAGTGGTGGAGTTGATGATGATCTGCCCGTCAGGACTTCTATCCCATCCTGATCCATACAACCCAAAAGGTTTACCAGGCTCGGCACGGATGGAGAGACCGCTAAACCCACTGGTCAAGGCCAAATCATCCAGGCCGGGAGCCAATTGGTTGACAGTTTGCACATTTCTTGTGAAGTTTGCCAGCACTTCCCATTCGAAACCATTCGTGACCACCGGCTTTCCGGATAGTAACATTTCAAACCCTTCATTTTCTACCTCTCCGATGTTGAGTGTCACCGCATCAAAACCGGTAGATTGAGCAACGGAAATGTTCACGATTTGATCTTCCGTGATGGTATTGTAATACGTTACATCCAGCCCAATTCGTCCTTGTAAAAACTGGATCTCAGTTCCCACTTCAAACGTATTCTGCCGTTGAGGTTTCAACGTTTGGCCCGCAGGAAGTACATCCGGCCCCTGGAACCCCAACTGCCCACCGTGAGGGAAGGTATTGTTCGTTACAAACTGTGTAAACAAATCAGCAAGTGGACGGTATAAGAAATCTATTTGATAAGGCAGCGCATCGCTACCCACAGATGCCCAGCTGGCCCGTACTTTGGTATAGCTAATGATGGATGGCAGGGTCACCGCATCCGACAAGATAAAGCTACTACTTACTCCAGGATAAAAGAACGAATTATTGGCCACGGGCAGCGTAGAACTCCAATCGTTTCTACCTGTCACATTTAAGAACAAGTAATCTTTGTATCCAAAACCAACATCAAAATAGCCTCCGTATAGTCTTCGGGTACGCTCAAATCGCTGGTTGTTATTTCCTACGGCATTTGCCGGGTTATACAATCCCGGAACACCTAGTCCCTGAGAGACAATGCGTGTTCTTAATTCTTCAATTTGATTGACATTCCAACCAACGATGGCCGTCAGGTTCAAATCTGAGTTTAAGTCCCGGGTACCCGTAGCGATTAAATCGTAGTTTAACTCCCTCCTGAAAATGTCACGATCTTCAAACTCCCCATTGAGACGACTTTTAGTCCCGACGGCAAGAATGTTTCTTCTCGTCTCCGAAATAATATCCGCTCCAATACGACCTAAAACATCAATCCAGTCATTTGGACGATACGTCATGGATGCATTACCAAACACCCGATCTACTTCGTTGTTAAATGGGTTTTGAGTCACCGTCCAGTAGGGATTATTTGCCGTTTGGTTTCCATCGATACCGATTGGGACCCCAAGGTCATCAACCAAATTATTTTCTAACAATTCAAGGCTCTGCGTCCTGGGAATGTTAAATATTTGGCTAATGGCACGAGCAGGGTTGTTACTTCCTTGCCTAGGCCTGTTAAAGCCTTCCGTCCTTGCATAGTTGATCACCGCACGTGTGCTAAATCGTTCTGAAAGATTCGTACCGGCATTGAAAGACACGTTATGACGCTCTATCCTGTTTCCTGGCACGATACCTTCTTCATCAAACTTGGTGTAAGAAACACGGATATCTCCATTGTCATTCCGTGACCCAATGGAAACACTGTTGATGAACGTTGTTCCGGTTTCAAAGAAGTCCTTCACATTATCAGGGTGTGCTGTCAGTGCCGTCTCAGTTCCATCGTATGGAAATTGTGCAAACGTCTGACCCTGAACGGAGGAAATCCTGGGTCCCCATCCATTAGTAAAGTTGTTGGAATCGAACTGACCGAAATTTCCGGTAGTGTATTCGTTTTGAAAATCTGGCAACCGAAAAGGTTGAGAAACCCTTACCGATGAGTTGACATCGATACTTACCGCTCCTTTTTTCCCTCTTTTAGTTGTGACGACAATGACACCATCTCTGGCTCGCTGACCATACAATGCGACGGCTGAAGCTCCCTTCAGGACAGTCAAACTTTCAATATCGTCAGGATTAAGGTCCGATGCCCGGTTTCCTACATCAGCTCCTCCCCCGATGATTTCACTTCTGGTTCCGTTAAATGATGAGTTAGAGATAGGTGTCCCATCGACCACAAACAAAGGAGACCCTGCTCCTGATATGGAGTTAGCTCCTCGAATTTGGATGTTTACAGATCCGCCAGCGGTTCCTGAAGACGAGTTTACCCGTACTCCGGCTACCCGGCCAGATAAGCTTTGCAGGACGTTACTTGACCTTGCTTTTGTCAATGCGTCACCATCTACCGTGGTTACGGAATAGCCAAGTTCTTTTTTTTCCCTTTCAATACCCAAAGCAGTCACAACAACTTCCTGAAGCTCTGTGACTCCTCCCATCGTAACGTCAATTACTGTTCGTGTTCCTACTTCTACTTCTTGTGTTTCGAAGCCTACAAAAGATACTACCAGCACCGCTCCTTCTTGAACAGACAACCGATAGTTGCCATCAAAATCGGTCGTAGTGCCTGTGGTTGTCCCTTTAATTACCACATTCACACCTGGCAGGCCTTCACCCAAATCATCGGTGACCTTTCCAGATACCGTCCTCTGAGCAATCGCCGAAGCCATCGCCAAAAGGCATACAATCAATGAAAAGAAAATCTTCTTCATATACATCTTGTTGGTTAAACATATTAGTTAAGCCGGTAATGATATAGGTGAAAAAGATGGAATAATTGTAAAAAAGAAAACATCAAATGATAAGGGGAATTCGAAATTGCGTTAGGAGGACGCCCGCAATCAAAGAGGATAGATTCCCATGAACAAAGGCAAATAATTGACGGGACAGAGAGATTCGATTACGTATTTTGAATGTGAAGTATTCGGGCCGTATTCCGAACTAGAATATGAAAAAAACATAAAAAAACCACCGTCTCTACCAAAAGGAATGGAGAAACGGTGGCTTATTTTACGCTCGTTTGACGTTAGTTCTTAATGAGTCTGATGGTCTCATCCGTCCCATTCTGCCGTACCCTCAAATAATAGATGCCTTGTTTGAGATTACTTCCAAAAGTAACTACTCCCTGATCTGACTTATTGCCAACAGGGATGTTTTCTACCTGCTGACCTGACGCATTGAATAAGATCACCTCGTCCGCTTCTACTTTGCTTAAATCCAGTGCAAATGCTGATGTAGAAGGGTTAGGGTGAATCTGCACAGAGAAGCTACTGGCCTGAGCAGAGCAACCTAAAGGAGCAGTAGGTGAGTTACTAAAGTATAATGCATAAGCTCCTGAGGCTTCTACCCATACTACATTACCACCATCCGTATTGATGTAATACATCCCGTCTAGTCCGGGGAAACCTGAGTCCGTAAACGTTACACTTGGGTTCGGTTCTGCAAAATTGTGGGTCGAAACCTTTTGCAAGTCTTGCCACCACTCCGGCACTCCGTCTGTCGTCTGGATAGATAGCTGCCACAACCCGGACCCCCAGGACTCATTGGCCCAACTAATGGTCATGTCTTGCAGGTTGGATAAGTCGGGACCTCCTGTACCCAAAACATGCACGTAGGTATATCGAGTATGTGCTATCGTTGGCAGTCCATCGGAAAGTGGCACGCCGTATTGAGTGAGTAAATTACAAGTACCCTGAGACGTCGTGTTGATGGTAACAGACGCCGCATCAATGCCACCTTTTCCATCATTCACAGTCAATGTGGCTACAAATCGTCCAATGGTCGTATACGTATGACTTACTGATGCTCCACTACCTGTACTTCCATCTCCAAAATCCCAGGTGTAAGTGAGCACGTCGTTATTGGGGTCTGTTGACCCGCTTCCATCAAAAGTGACCGTCAGCGGTGCATCTCCTACCAAAGATGAAACGGACATGATGGCTACCGGTTGGTCGTTGGGATTGCCCGTTCCGCACCCTGCCGGTGTGGTGTCTGAGTTACTGAGGTAAATGGCATAAGCACCGGATTGTTCTACAAAAACCACGTTCTCACCGTCCATGTTTACGTAGTAACTACCATCCAAACCAGGAAAGCCAGAATTGGTAAAGGTGATCCCAGGGCTGGTTTGACCAAAAGTATGCGTCGAAGCCTGTTTTAGGTCTTGCCACCAGCTGGGTACTCCGTCATTTGTCTGAATGGAAAGTTGCCATAGCCCGGACCCCCAGGATTCATTGGCCCAATCGATGGTCATTTCCCTAACGTTGGAAAAATCAGGACCGCCCGTGCCCAATACGTAGATCTTGCGGTATTTAGTATTGCCAATTGATGGCAACTCTTCGGCAGTAGGGACACCATACAACGTGAGTAGCCCGCAGGCTCCCTGAGCTACAGATAGGGTAACATCGTCAGTAGCTATGCCTCCCTTTTCGTCGTTTACGGTTAGTGTAGCCGTAAAGCTTCCTGCAGTCGTGTATGTGTGGCTTACTATTACACCGCTTCCTGTGTTTCCATCTCCAAAGTCCCAGGTATAGGTCAGCGCATCATTATCAGGGTCCGACGACCCGCTACCGTCAAAGGTCACCGTAAATGGCGTCTCACCGGATGTTGAAGAAACCGCCAATACCGCTACCGGAGGGTCATTAGGCACGGCGATGACCTCTATTTCAGTTGTTGCCGTACTTTGTCCTCCTCTGCCATCAAATACGGTCAGGGTTACAGTAAACACTCCGGCAGTCCTGAATGTATGTGTTGGAGCAACGCCCCCGGCATCGAACCCATCACCAAAATCCCAGGAATAGGTCAGGTTATCCCCATTTTCATCAGAAGATGTTGAGGCATCAAAACTAACCATCAGAGGCACATCTCCCGAGACCACGGAAGCCGTAAACTGAGCAACAGGATCAACATTAGGTGCGGTAACGGTAATGACCACTGTTTCGGAATCCGTATTGCCATTTCCATCGTCAACGGTCAAGGTTGCCGTGTACTCCCCGGGAGTAGTATACGTGTATTCTGCACTTACTCCTATGGCAGTGCTGCCATCACTGAAATCCCAGACATAGGTCAGTACATCTCCGTTGGGGTCGGAAGAATCGCTTCCGTCAAATGAAACCGTCAGGGGGATGTCTCCCGAAGTCACATTTGTTGTAATCAGCGCGCGTGGCACATCGGCACCCGCAGGCTCTGTACCAAATACAAGCACACCGTTGTCATATACCGGAATGTTTGAACTTTCTATTGCTGATCCTCCAAGGCCTTGTGCGGACCAGTCATTATCAACGTCGTAAGGAACGCCGTTTTGTACCCGAATATTGATTTGTGTTTCTGTCCTAAATGCCGGGTCTCCGATTGGTGCAATGGAAGGAAGGTTGGTGATTTCTGCATAATAGACGCTGCCACCGACTGGCCGAATCTCCATCGTTGCGGTCCCACCGATGTTATTTAACTGGATGTTGTAATCGTCGATCGTGTACCCTTCTGCAATACCTTCCGCAATGTCAAAGTAATAGCGATAGCTCAACTGATCCGTCACTCTCGCAGGCCATGCCGTTCGGTTTTGTATGTTGATGCTAATGGTCGTTCCGAAGTTGTTATTGCTATTAAATTTAGAAACGGATCGGATTTCCGCCCGGGTAGGCTCTTCAGGAATAGGGAAGTTCGCTAACGGCTCGCCACCAAACTCACCGTACATACGGGCCAGTACTCCTGTAATACACGCATTGTAGTCACAAGCTACTTCATTGGCCACGAACTCACCCCGATTGTCTTCGAAAGAATCATTGTTGGGTTCTTTTGGTCCGCCGACCACGGCTCCATAGAGAATGTGGCTTGCATCTGTCGGAGGCCCGCCATCGCTATTTGTCCAATTCCCACTATTGCCCCGGTGATGGGGATCGTTGGCCGGATCGTTACCAAAACCGTTCATGAAACTTCGGTTGATCGGGTTGTCACCCAGTGCATAATCAACCATGTCTTTGGCAAAACCACTGTATCGTGCTTGCAACACGGGGTCAGTGGTTACTTTATCCGCATAAATAAGTGCTAATAATGATTGGTTGGAAGCGTATCGGATGGTTCCCCATTGACGCAAATGTGGCAATCCTCCAGGAGTTTTAGGTACTACGTCTCCATTGACTCCTACGGTGAAGTAATCCAGGTTATTTTGTGCGTCTTGTTTATACTTCTCCTTACCCGTCAGTTGGGCCAGTGCGACGTAACATCCATAAGCTTTGTCATCCCACGAAAAGGCTTCTTTGTATTTAGCCGTACTGCTCTGACCTTCCTTGGCCATGTTATCGTATTCAGCTTCTGCTTTTGCCAGATAGGATGGATCGTTTGTGGCCTTGTACATCCAGATGGCGCCCCAAACGATTTCATCGTTGTACCCACTAAATGACCGATAGAAACCGGACGCATCCGTAATGGAGTTTGAATAACTATCCCGGAAGTTGTCTGCAAAATCATACAACTGTATCGCATGTTCCCTCAAAGTGGCGCTATATGTCGGATCGTCATCTTTCAATAGGATACTTACCGCGGCCATTGCAGCTGCAGTCTCTGCGGCAAGGTCTGACCCTGGGTTAGCCTCATCAATTTTATAGGATGGCCGAGGTTGTGGATACACCTCAGGAGATCCCCACCAGGAGTGATCTACGCCACCATTGCCTACCTGCCCCCATAGTTCATTTGGTGCGGTATGGCATCTTATGAAGTAATCGGTTACAAACCTGAGGTTTCTTTTGAGTATGTCAAGTTGCCCACTGTTGCGATAGGCTTCTTCGTATTCTATTCCTCCCCAAGCCAATGTTGTTACACTAAATGCCATCGGGAAATTGAACTTCACGTGATCACCTGCATCAAACCAACCTCCATTTAGGTTTAGCCCAACGTCTGCACCGTCATTTATCGTCGCATCTGCCCGCCATGAAACACGGTTCCAATCGGGTAAGGGGCCTGACTGCTGTACTTCATAAAAGAAAAGCGACTTCTGTAGTGCCTCTCCATAATTAAATTGTGCATTTGCTTCTGGCATCACCAGAACAGCAACAAGTGCAATCGAAATTAAAATTCTTTTCATTGTAAAGTTTTATTAATTCATAGCTGTTAAAATCCATCCTTGACATCTTCCTCATTTTGGTGTACCTCAATAAGCCCTCTCACGAATAGCCTTAGAAAAGCCCGGATTGAAAGTTAAATCTGAAGACAAGTTAGGAGCCTTCGACCTGGAAAGGCCGTGTTATTATCTCAATTACTAGGAATATTGTGTCAAAGATTGTCAGGAAAGTATTGGAGAAAATTTTTCGTCATGTGACAGATCCCATAGCACATCACACCTACCGACTTCTAACAAAAATACCTTATCGCTACATGGCATCCTCAAGCGCGCGAGCAGTAAATTCTTTGGGTGCCACACCATAAACCTTTTTAAAACAGGAGGTAAAATAAGAGGGGTCACTAAAGCCTACTTTAAATGATAATTCTTTAATGGGCATGGAACAACTCGTCAATAACCTGGTAGCCCGGTTGAGTCGGTAATTTCGGATGAGGATACTGACTGATTCGCCAGTCAGTCCGCTCACTTTTCGATACAATACAGACCTGCTCATACCCATTTCTTTGGCCATTTGGTCCGGCCCAAAAGTTGCTTCTGAAAAATTTTGAGCTAATGCCTGGTAACATTTAGAGAGAAATGCTTCGTCTTTTCGATTCGTCATTTCCTTTTGAGAAATGGGAAACTCCATCTGAAATTTCTTCTTAAAGAGTTCCTGACGTTTTACCGTGTTTTTAAGTTTCGCCGCAAGAATATCCACATTAAAAGGCTTGGTGATGTAGTCGTCGGCACCTTTTACTAATCCTTCCAGGTGGTAATCTTCACTTGCCTTTGCAGTCAGTAAAATAATAGGAATGTGTGAAGTACGCTCATCGTTTTTCAATTGCCTGCAAAGTTCTATTCCATTAATCTCCGGCATCATCACATCACTCAGAATGATGTCCGGGATCCATTCTTTGGCCTGGTCAATTCCTTCTTTGCCGTTTGCTGCTTCTTTGATGGAGAAACAGGTATCCAGGGCATAACGAATGTATTTTCTAATGTCTTCACTGCTATCTATCAGCAACAGCAATGGCTTCGACGTGGATGTATTAGATTGATTTTCACACGCTGCCTTTGCCTCATTCTTTGAGTTGATGGAAAGCGATAACGATTCCCTGATCACAGGAGTGGCTTCTTGCGAGGGGTGGTACACTTCCTCGTCTAAAGGAATCCAAACTGTAAATCTGCACCCTTCCATGTATTCGCTTTCCATGTGCATGAACCCCTTATGCACACTGATCAGCTGATGAGCAAGCGATAGTCCAATTCCGGCACCAGTTTCATTGATTTCGTATGATTTGGCCTGAAAAAACCGATTGAATACTTTTTTCTGTAGGTCAGGAGGAATCCCAAAGCCGCTGTCTTCTACCCGTACTTTCAAAAATAAGGCGTCCCGATGGCCATAAGGTTCTACTTTTCTTGCCAAAATCGGGTCTTGTGTGCGTGTAACGGTCTCAGAGAACACCATCACCGCCCCATTTTCAGGAGTGAAATTAATCGCGTTGGCGATTAGGTTATTCAGAATCTTGCTAAGCTTATCTTTATCTACATACCCCAACAGCCCTTCTTCCAGCTCAGCGTAAAGGTGGTAGTGTAATTGTTTTCGTTTGGCTTCATGCCTGAAATTGTTGAAAACATTCGTGGTTAAAACCCCAACAGGCTCTGATGAAACCTTAAGTACAGAAAAACCAGCGTCAACTTGATAAATGTCCATCAGTTGATTAATCAACCTGAGCAGCCCCTGTGCGTTTCGCTTCATCAAAGCCAATAGTTGTGAACGTGAGTGCTGGTTTCCTCGATTGGAAAGAAGTTCATTCAGTGGGCCAAGTATCAACGCCAAAGGGGTCTTGAGTTCGTGAGAAAGATGTGTGAAAAGTCTGGCTTTCATTTCATCTAATTGTGCTTGATTTCTCCGTTCCATTTTCATCAAAACCACTTTCCGCATAAGAATAATCATCACAGCCGCTAAAACGAAATAAGTAAGGTAGGCTAAAGGAGAATACCACCACGGAGGTTGAATGACTACCCTTAAATGCGCCTCCTCCTCACTCCGTGCACCCTCCGGATTGACTACCCGTACCCTAAAGTTGTAGTTCCCGGGAGGTACGTTGGTAAAAATGGCCTCTTTTCTTCCCTCAGCTAACACCCAATCTTTATCAAAGCCCTCTAGCATGTAGCTGAATAACTCATGAGGCCTGTTCTTAGTAGAAGACCTGGAAAATTTGATTGAAAAAAAGTTTTGATCATACCTCAAAACAAGGGTTTCCGTTTTACTTAGAGCCGTTTTAAGTATACCTGTATGATCATGCTCTTTTACTTCTTTATTGAAAAGTTTCAGTTGGTTTAACTGAACGATTGAAGATTGGGACTTCTCTGAATCCTTATTAGTCTCCACCTGAAAGCCCAAACTGCGTCGATCATCTTCTAATATACCCGCAAACAAATCCATAATACAGGATAGCAACGTGATCATCAACGTTGACTTAACAATAGAGGGCGGTACAGACATGACGGCTATTTGTATTGGTTAATCGTTAATCAGTACAGAAAACGTTATTTAAGATAAACTCTGAATAACATTAAAACAAACATAATCCATACTTTATATTATCCAATACGAAAACCGTATTATCCTATCCGAGAATTTGACAACCTGACCGTTGAAGGATTTTTATCAGTACATCTAAATGAACCATCAAAAGATTCATCTTCATCCTCTTAAAACAGTAAAAGACTCGGGTTCTTTTGGCTCTAATCAAAATGGTGAAAGGCCAAACTCTTTTACTCTTTGTACCAAACCCGAATGAACTGATACCAGTGAGATGAACTTTCTCTACCCGTACCTAGCATGGTATCCTCGCTGCCTTCTTCATCAGAATCGTGAATGTTAGGAAGTAATACCGTCTCTATGTTGATGATTTCCGGCTTTTCCGCAGCTATCCAGTCATTCATTTGATTGACAATTTCCTGGAATTTTTCCACCTCCGTCGATTTGAATAACCCACCTTTTTTGGTGACCTGAGGAGCGAAATCAATATTTTTTATCATGATTCTTAGGGTTCTATCCGTTGTTAAGATAGCAATTTAACAGATAGGCCTAAACTTACACAAGCGTGGAATCAATTGAAGAAGTCCAGAAAATTTCGCCGTTTCTCCAATTTGAGGTCTTGTAGAAGGGATGATTTTACACGGATGGAGACAAAGTACGATTGGAACCTGCCAAAGGGAACCCAATTAAAACTCATCGTCCAGCAATGCAAATCCCGTGTGACCCCCACACGTGTCTGAGTGAAGTCTTTTTGCTCGAAATCGTAGCCAGAATTGAATGTTATCTGCGTCTTGGACGTCAGACCGAGCGAGCCACTGAAACTCAAGCTTTGCGTCACATTTGGGGACTCAAAACCTACTCTCGATCGGTTAATTGAGTAATTGGCCCTTAACGTCCAGGGGACATTAAAGTCCACATAAAGATCCGGATTATTTTGGATTTGTTGCAACTCCTGCTGCTCTTCAAAAGTGAGCCCGTCAGGATTAAAAGGGTCTACACCTTGTGTGTTCGCGTTGGGACTGGGTGACTGGTCTTCCTCATCACCGCCTTTTCCCTGCAATACCTTTGGACTCAGGCTAAAACCTACAGCTGTCGTCATACTGGTCAATTGGCCAATCCCCTGCCCATTGTTCCAGGCAAACCGGTCAATGCTTTCATTGGTTTCCCGATCTCTGATGTAGGGGTCAATGGTCCCATTGAAATTGATAGAAATGAGGTTATTAAAAAGAGAAGTTCTTGCACTGACTGAAATATTACTCAACTTAAATGAGTCTGCTGCCAGGTTATACCCTGTGCTTAATCCGATGTTCTCGAAAAGCTTGATTTTTTTGAAGCCATTTACCGTATCTTTTTTGCTGTCTACCTTCATCTCTATGTTATTCGTGATAGATAAACCAATGGTCTGACTTTCACCTCTTGGAGGCGACCCATACGCAAACCCTTCGTACTTGCTGACCCGCTGAAAATTTTCTCCGGTAGAATCGATCTGTATGTCGCGGTACACACCGAATCTTGGATCTCCGAAATCGGGATTGTACCTAAAAGAGAGACTTGGGATCATCACGTGCCGAACGGCCTGAATTTTTCCTTTTTTGAAAAATTTTGTCCCGTAGATCCTGGTATTTAATGACGCTCCGGTAGACCAGCTTCCAGCCCGGCTGAACCCGTCCAATGTATCTATCCTAACCGCATTTTCATCCTCCAGGTACTGATAGGATAGCTCTTTTGTGTACCAGAGTTCCTGGTAGTTGAAGTTGGGGTTTAAAGTGAAATATTTAAGTACACTTAACGAGGTAGAAATTGGCACCGAATGCCTCCCTCCTATCTGTGAACGGGAAATGATTTCATCCCAATTGTTGGCGTTGAAAGGAACGATCTCACTATCTCTTGGATCTTCATTGGCAATATCGAAAGAGAAACCCGAAGAAGAGCCCCGGTTGGTCAATTCATTTTTTGCTACGAAGTTGTGACTAAAGTTAAGTTTCGCTAACGGGGACCTGGAAGACTTCACAAATCTTTTAAATGGGTACTGTCTGCTGGTATTCAATGTAAAATCGGGAAGTGTTAGGTTAACCAAACCTGTTTGAATGTTTTGACTGTGCCTTAAGTTTGAACTAATGTTAAAAGGTGTTCCCTGAAATCTTTTGGAATAGCTCACGTTTGAGGTGAACTGTGCATTGATACTCCGGCTAAAGTCCTGATTAACCAGGTTATTGTTTTGGTTATAGGTGGTTGTCCCTGCGGATACCGAAGCAGAAAAGGAAGAGTTTCCTCGGCTTTCCGGCCGATGATTCCACCTTACCCAGTATTCATTCGATTCTAAGGGGTTTTCGATGTCATCCGTAACCACATTTGTGTAGGAAAGGTTAAAGGTTCCACGGTATCGATAGCGGGTGATGTAATTCGACGTGACGTTCAATCCGTTGCCCCCTTTGGAATAAATATCCCCCGTCACCCTTAGGTCCATATAATCGCTGATCGCAAAATAGTACCCTCCGTCTCTCAGGAAAAACCCTCGCTGCTGTTCCTCACCATAAGTAGGGACGACTACACCGGAAGCCTTCTTTTTCGGTTGGGGAAACATCCCAAAAGGGAAAAATAACGGCGTCGGAAGGTCTCTGAATTTCACATTAAATGGACCAGAGACGACTTTGTTTTTGGGAATGACCTTTAATTTTTGTGACTCAATAAAAAAGTGCGGATGTTCAAGATTGCAAGTGGTGTACCTGGCTCCGTTGATGAACAGTTCATTATCTTCATTTTTCTTCACATTATCACCGTGCATAAAAGCGCCTTCCTGCTCCGTAATCACCCCTTTTATCAAGGCGCGCTTCGTTTTAAAATTGTAGGTGATGTCATTCGTCTCGTATACTTCACTCCCATCTTTAAAGATTGGCTTCCCAATCTTTTTACCGGTAGAGTCTACTGAAAAATCAGACTCAATGCTACGCTTTTCCCAATCTACGCTGGTCAAATCCGCATCAAGCGCAATCTCCCCATAGTCGATATGTGTCTCTCCATACATGTAAAGCTTTCGATTAACAAGATCAAAATACATGGAGTCTCTGGCATTGTAGTTAATTGTGGTTTCAATGTCATTCTTTTGGAGGTTCCTCGTTGTATCTTCTGGTTGTATCGAATTCGCAATCGAATCCGAAAGGATGGGCGTAATCGAACCTAACTTAGTACTATCCTTTTCATCTATTTCTTGCGCAAAAAGACCAAATGAAAATAATGTGATTAAAAGAAAACTTACCTTTCGCAAAACCAAACCGATTAATAATCCCAGGTTGCACCTGGATATTGATTGTACCTATAATCTTTGTATGGCAAAATTTTTGTGTATTTTGAATTCAGGGCCTTGCCAAACATTTGATGTTTTTTAATTTTTGTGTAAAAATATTCTATATCGGGATATTCAATTCGTAGCTGTATGAGAAATCTGTTTATTCCATCCATGCTATCACTTTTTTTTGTTCTGGCTTCTTTTCATCCGGTAGGCCTTAGAAGCTTTAAGGTTACCAAAGTTGTGATAGATCCAGGCCATGGAGGTAGTGACCCTGGTACCCTTGGTAAGTATACCAAAGAAAAAGATGTTGCGTTGAAAGTTGCATTGAAAGTTGGTGAGTACATCAACAAGAACATTCCTGAGGTAGAAGTTATCTACACGCGAAAGGACGATTCTTCTGTGGACCTTAAGAGAAGGCCGGAAATAGCGAATGAGCATGATGCTGATCTTTTTATTTCGATTCATGCAAACTCCTTACCAAAATCCACACCTTTTAGCAGAAAGAAGCAGATCAAAGGAGCTGAAGTATATGTCATGGGTGCGCAAAATACGGATCGGGCTTTGGAAGTTGCCCAAAGGGAGAACTCGGTGATTCTTCAGGAACAAGACTACGAAGATAAGTACGACTTTAATCCCCAATCTGAGGAGTCATATATCCTTTTCTCTTTGACCCAGTCGTCTTATCAGGATAATAGCCTTTTACTCGCCAGCCTTATCGATGACCAACTAACGGAGCGAGCCGGGAGAAAAAGCTATGGAGTAAAACAATCCAGTCTTTATGTCATGTGGAGTACGGCCATGCCGAGCGTGTTGGTAGAAATTGGCTACCTTTCAAATCCTGAAGAAGAAAAAGAATTAAATGATCCCGGAGTTCAAGCTTATATTGCGTCCGGTATTTACCGAGCAGTCAAAGAGTACAAAGAAGCCTTTGATGCTCAAAACTAAAACCCCCTAATAGTGTCAAAAGAGTTTAAGATAGGAATACTTACAGTTGTCGCAGGCGGCCTGTTGTATTACGGATTCAATTTTTTGCGTGGTATGGACCTGTTTTCGCCTTCTGATAGGTATTACGTTATTTATCCAAATGTTTCCGGTCTCAATGTTTCAAACCCAGTCTACTTTAACGGACTCCCGATAGGAAGAGTAAGCGGTTTTGAGTTACAGCAATCCAGATCCAGAATCGTCGTCTCCCTTGACATCGAACGTAATGTTTTTGTTGGAGATGATGCAACCGCTACATTGGCAAACGACGGGCTACTGGGAGGGAAGGCCATTCTCCTAAATACCGGAAAATCTCTTGAGAAATTGAAAGCCGGCGATACGTTAAATTCAGAAATTGATGGCAGCCTTTTGGACCAGTTCAAACCAGTAACAGATAACCTCAACACGACCATCACAAAGATTAATACGCTTTTAGATCAACTAAATTCAACTGATTTAAAAGGAGTAATAGATACCTTAAAATACTCCATCGGGACCATGACCTACAAAGTTGAAAAACTTGATATTGAGTCCGTAGTAGGAAATATCAATGAGTTAATGGTCTCGTTTAAGCAACGATCTGATCAGATGGGTGGGCTTTTGGATGAATCAACCATCTTGATGGATTCACTCAATTCCCTGGAAATGGGTAAGCTGGTCACTCAGCTCAGCGAGTCCATGAACAAAGTCAATTCCATTATGGCTGGGATTCAATCCGGTGAAGGTACAGTAGGACAGCTCATGACGAATGACTCCGTTTACAATAACCTCAATAAATTATTGATTAGTTTGGATGATTTGACCAATCATTTCAATAACTACCCAAAAGACTTCTTGAAACCTCTTGGAAGAAAAAATAAACAACAGAAAGGGGGCAAGGAGGAAAAAAAATAAACACACATACACCCCACATGGACATTCAATTTAACAAAAACGAGGATGAAAATAAACAACTCATCTATCGGCTTAATGAGCGCCTTAAAAAAGTAAAGGACGGCGGAGGAGAGAAAAAAGTAGCCTCTCAGCATAAGAAAGGAAAACTGACTGCAAGAGAGCGAATTGGTTACCTCCTTGATAACGATGAGGATTTTTTGGAAATAGGCGCTTTTGCAGCGGAGGGCATGTATCAGGAAGTAGGCGGATGCCCTTCAGCAGGTGTGATCACAGGAATTGGTCAAGTTTCTGGTAAGACGTGTATGATTGTGGCCAATGACGCCACGGTAAAGGCAGGCGCCTGGTTCCCTATGACCGCTAAGAAAAATTTACGTGCGCAGGAGATCTCCATGGAAAATAACCTTCCTATTATCTATCTCGTAGATAGCGCAGGAGTCTTCCTACCCATGCAGGATGAGATTTTCCCGGACAAGGAGCATTTCGGGAGACAGTTTAGAAACAACGCCATTATGTCCTCAAAAGGCATCATTCAGGTAGCGGCGATTATGGGGAGCTGCGTAGCGGGAGGTGCTTACCTCCCCATTATGGCTGATGAAGCGCTGATTGTAGATGGCACAGGCTCGGTTTTCCTTGCAGGTAGCTACTTGGTTAAATCTGCTATTGGAGAGGACATTGATAATGAAACACTGGGTGGAGCCACCACACATTGTGAAATCTCCGGTGTTACGGATAATAAGTTTGAAAACGATGAGGAGTGTTTAGATTCCATTAAGCGAATTTTCGAACGAATTGGGGCATCGGAAACAGCAGGTTTCAACCGAACTGAACCGACGCTTCCCCAAAAAGACCTCCAACAGATCTAGCGGGAAACTCCCGGTAAAGATATGGCTCTATATCATATGTTGCAAGTTGTAGCCATGCAAGAGAGATCCTTCTATGATGCCATGGTTTGCACGTTTGTTAGGTAGTTTTGAGGAAAG
>JBCCXH010000027.1:0-21157 GCA_039192005.1 Bacteroidota bacterium | reverse complement strand
GAGCCGAGTACAGAAAGAGACGATATAAACGGGCCACTTTTTGGGGATAACTCCTTCATTTTCTATTCAAATGGAAGACTGGATTACCGAACAGGCACTGTTAAGGAATACCAGGGAAACTTTGACGAGTTGGAGACGACAGGAACCTGGTCATTTGTTAGTAATGGCGATTCGTTAAGGATTCAACATATTCATGTTTTTGGAGACGAGACCGCTATGTTAAATGAGGCACCAATTGTTGTATTTATTGAAAAGCTTACAGAAAATGAATTGATAACAGAAGAGGTTATTGGTAATGCTTCTACAAATCGGACGGTTTTTGAACCCAGATTATAAGCAAAAACCATTTCGAAATTGAGCCTTTGAGTTTAAGACAAACCGAAACGAATTGATCAAAGTGGTCATGGGAGTTGACCTCTGAGTTAAATCAACACCATACAAAATGAAAAAGAAACATCTTTTAGCTATTTCTATCTTTTTATATCTCATAGCGCATCTATCCAGGGGCCAAAGCTCCGGGCCTACGGCTCCGGAATACACCAGTTTTGAGCCCATAAGTGCTACCGATCTGGTACAATTGACAACAGGCGATTTTACCTATCAAATACCGTTAATGGAAATCCCTGGAAAAACAAACAGTTTCCCGATTTCCCTCCATTACCATGCAGGTATTCAACCGGAGCAGGAGTCTTCATGGATCGGGCTCGGCTGGAATTTAAATGTCGGAGCGATCAATCGTTTTGTTAACCTTTTTCCTGATGATCTCAATGCAGAGTTAGACGAAAGCTACACCTTTTGGGAGGGCGGCGAAACCAAAGTGAAAAAATCAGCAATATTCTTTCCTCAGATTTTTCCGTATAAAGAAAAAGTAGAAGATACGTTTAAGGGCACGCAGTCACAGTTTTTGTGGGCATATTACAGTTCAAGAAATGGAGGATTTAGCTTTAACAACGTTAACTACGAACAGATTGTTAGTGATGCTGTTAATATCCTACTACCTAGTCCGGAAGGGGAGCGGACGACGGCAGCAGAGTATTATAGCAATAGGTTTTCAGTTAAAGGTGTAGCTTCTGCTTACCTCCAGCAAAGTTTGTTTGAGAAGTTAGGTCCATCAGGAGGTAATTCAGGAGGTAATGCTGTTGCAGGATCGAGATCAACAAAACAGACTAATGTATCGAGTACAAGTAGCAGTAAGCTGAAAGTTAATGGTCTGATTGCATTAGGGTTGATAAACCCTGTTTTAGCGTCTTTTGGAATCAAAGAAAAACAAACATCCAGATACTGGATAGACGATCGGTCCTATACCGCACAAACCGGAAGCCTTTACCGGTTGGCCCCTGACAGTACTGATTTTTTTAATGTGTTTGATGCAACAAGTTTACCTAGACAACTCAATGAAAATACAGGTAAACCTAACCTGTCTTCGACCGAGCTAAAAAATCGTCGGGCCCACTTGGGTGCTTTAACTCCATCTTTTGATACCTATCAGGTACTTAGTCCAAGTGTGGGTGGCTACATTGCTCCTCAGTCTTTTGAACAAACTGGCTTGACAACCGGGAACTACGAAGGGTCAATCATTTACCAGGAAACGGATACCTCTCCAAAAAAGAAATTACACTTTCGGTATCAGGGAGAAATGAGTACAGGCTTCAGATTAGAAGACCCTACTGTTTCTTTAACTGATGCGCCGGAATTTAACTCATCAACAAATACGGATTACTTCAATGAGGATACTAAAAGACTGGCGGGCAAAAAGCATATTGAATGGTTTACAAATGAAGAAATAAATAATGGAGTTGCTTCAGAAAAAGGGTTCGTCACCTACGATGCCGGAAGCACAAGAGAATACCTTAAGTACGGGAGTACGGTAGAAAAGAAAATCGGCGGATTTATGATTACCGATGAATATGGCGTTACCTATCATTTTAGTTTGCCTGTTTATACCTATGAAAACTTTCAAAGATTTGAGCAAATTGACCCGCCCCAAGACAAAAAACTTTATAAACATAGTTACATTCCGGCAGCATACGCCTATACCTGGCTATTAACCGGGATTACCGGCTCGGACTATCGCAATACTTATGAAGACGGGGCAGGTACGCCAGGCCTGGACGATAAAGATGATGGCTACTGGGTCAGGTTTGATTACGGCATGTGGACCAACCAGCACAAGTGGCGAACACCCTATGAAGGTTATGAAACCGATATTGATGGAGAGTTTCAGTCCTATTCGAGAGGGAAAAAAGAACTATATTTTTTAGATCGAATCGTAACAGCAACGCATACCGCTCTTCTAATCAAAGAGGTACGAAAAGATGGCAAAGGAATCAGTGAGCCTTTCTTATTTGAATACACCAATGTAAACGGAGTGGTTCAAAAAACGGGGGAATTCAATGAAAAGGGCGCTTTATACACAAAGGAAAGTGGAGTAGTACCTAATGGAGGATTTACTGACGACATCGTTGCCAGTTGGATTGAAGACGGTAATGAGTATGAAGTGAGAGGTGCATTTAAACCTACGTCTACGTTACGCCTTAAAGAAGTTGTTTTATTTAAAAACGACCGACTCGATGACCTCCTGGATGATAACGGAGTATTAAATAGAAGACTTGCTGCCCATGGATCTTCATGGAATCACCAGGTTAATAACTCCTCTTCATACGAGGTGATAAAAAATGGTCAGGTAGTACAGTCGGAGACAGAAAAGGAAGGCATTTTTAGTGGTTTAGACATTCAACGGTCGCAGGATCTTCACTTAGCCGACAATGTGATAGATACCGATGACATCCTAAGCTTTTCATCTGCGTTTTATGCCGCCTCCTTACAGTCGGTCAAAATGAACACCGACTACTCGCTAATGAGTGGTACGCCTAACTCTTTTAAAAACACCGCTTTATATGACGATTATGTGCCTTTTTCTGACCGGCCTAATTCAGGAGAGCGATCTGGAAAACTCACTTTAAAGTCTGTTACTTATGCAGGTAGAGGTGCGGTACAGGAAATTCCCGAGACCTCCTTTACTTATCATCATTCTACAATTACCTATCCCGAGTTTGGTCAAAATGGCAGGAACTATACAAAAACAGACAATTGGGGCTATTATCACCATTTACTAAATACAAGTGTATTTAGGGAAAACAACCCCTTGGCTCGGATGCAAACCACGACTTCTGCTTCCTGGAAAGATGCCTGGTCACTCGCAAGTATTCAATCGCCTACGGGATCAACCATTAACATGGAGTACGAATCAGATGCATTTACGAATACCCTTTTCGATGCGAACCTAAGCCTCCCCCTTACAGGTATGGAAGCAGGTATTGATACGCTCTTCTTTGATTTTGCAGAATCAGAATCCTATCGAAATCAAGTCGTTGAGGCAGTAGCTAATCATGATAAATACAAGGGAAAACTGATGATTAACCTTATGCTGGAGGGAAAAAACGGCATCAATACAGTATGTGGAGCCGATTACTCATCGGCCAATCATTTCATTCCGGTTTTTAAGGATTTCAATTTCACCCTTAGCCAGGGAAATCATGGATTTAAAAACAATAAATTCTATTTGACCGGAGATCAGCTAAAAACTAATTGGGAGTTTTTACTCTTTCAAAAAGTGCCTTATTTCATTTCGTACAATTGTAACACAGATGAAACAGAGGTTTGTGCTACCCCTAACCCCGATCTCTCCGGTTGTAAAAGTTGTCCGGGAGGTGACGATTGTGGTTCTGCATTCGGTACGGTGGTAAGATTGGCACATGGGAGCATCAACCTTACAGTAAGAGATGACTGGAAAAGAGAGCACCCAATAATGGGAGGAGGTATTCGGTTGAAACAAATTTCAGTTAATGATAAAACGGGTAAGACCCTTTTTAATCAAGACTATGAATATGAAAATGGGTTTACTTCCTACGAGCCAAGAGAGTTGGCTTATCGAACGAATGCAGAAGCAACGATTGAGAACATTTTACCACCCAGAGCATTAGATGACCAGGAAGTAGCAAAGGAAAATTTCAAATTCGCTTCAATGGGTGAGAATAGGTTTTTGTTTGCGCTGGGTGATCTCATCCCTTCTCCCGGGGTCAATTACAAAGCGGTTAATATCATACAGCGAAATAATAAAAATGCTGAACAGTATTTATTGAAAGAGCGGCACGTATTTACTCTGCCAGAGGATAAAGACGTCTATTTCCAGATGCCAAGAACAGAGATTGCGCTTATTCGAAAATCTTCTTCTGGTGGCATACCTATTGGAGGCGGCTCGTCTACGATGATACCTTATGATTTAAATGAGACCGCCTTCAATAAACGAATCAAGTTTAATGCTGTCATGGGGCTCCCTAAAAAATTTCAGAGGTATGATTCGGACAATAATCTGATTTTCGAACAGACTAACCACTATTTGCACGAAGAGGTAGAGCAAATCAACATGGATTCTTACTTCTCAAGGTATGATGATTTATTGGATCAGATGGGAATTCCGGGGCGAATCGATCAGCAGTACTATGCACAACGAAAAGTAATACCTGAGAACTCTAAAGATAGTGATCCGTCATTACAGATGATAGTTACACAATTAGAGGACTATCCTGCTGTA
This sequence comes from Bacteroidota bacterium, assembly GCA_039192005.1. GTDB lineage: Bacteria > Bacteroidota > Bacteroidia > Cytophagales > Cyclobacteriaceae > Ekhidna. The sequence goes on along the minus strand of JBCCXH010000027.1, from coordinate 16,563 downwards.
TTGGTTGGGTCTGAAACATATGACTTGAAATACGGCCTTCATTCCCATGAGACCTATCAGGATTTTGACTGGTTAACAGGTGCATCCCTTCGTCAAATCTCGGAAAGTTCAATAGGAGAAGTGTACGAGGAAGAGCAAATTCCTGCTCATATGACCGACCGCTATGAAGGTATCGGTAGCAAGTTTTTTAATATTAAAAATAAGAACATGCTGAAAGCCAACGCCGAGGGTCGGACTTTTCAATTGGTAAATAATATAGATGGAGAATTGGAAAAGAGCGAACTAATTAAGGCAGATGCTACCATCTGGTCTAATAGCGTCGATGGTTCCGCAGGTAACTGGCATCAGGAAAATTCGTACGAATGGGCACCACGAGACTTTGAATATTCCGGAACCAACGTGGACGCTCCCATTCCACCAGATATAAGGTCAGCGCAAGATTGGAAAATGAATGCTAAAATTACTAAAACGGACCATGAGTCCAGGTTACTGGAAAAAGAAGACCTCAATGGTATTCGGAGTAGTATGAAGATTGCTTTAAATGATTATCATTACTTACTTCAGGCAAACAACGCAAGTTACGATGAAGTAGCTTTTAGCAGCGCGGAGTATTTTGACGAAAACCGTGCAGGAAATGACGGTGGAGTGACCAGAGATGCACAGTCCGTTATTGCCTCAGGAGTAGCTCATACAGGGAATTTTAGTTTAGGTGCAGGTTTTACCCGAGGTGCTTTTCAATACACCTTAAAACAAGGCGATATTGTACCGGGTAGGGCGTACCGGATATCGGTGTGGGTTTTCATGCCGGGTTTTTCAGAAGATGAATTAAGCAATGCTGTTCTTAGGGTTGAAAGCGGAGGAGAACTCCTTGGAGAATTCAATCCGGTTCGGGAAAAAAAATCCAAGGAATGGTACTTGATTGAAGCATTCATTCAGCCAGATGGTTCTGGCGATGTGGATATAAGTTGTGCGAATAATTACTCGGGAGATGGGAGATTGATTTACTTTGACGATTTTCGGGTACAACCTGCGGATGCCTCGATGACTTGTTACGTGTATGATAACGTAACCGATGAAATCACTCACATCTTCGACAATAATCACCTCTATACCAAATATGAGTACGATAGCCAGGGAAGGTTAAAAAGGATTTTCGGTGAGTTTTTCCACCCGGCAGACCACCTCATCTCCGAGCGACTTATTAACTACAAAAATTAAGTAACCATGAAACTTATAAAAACGATCTTTTTATGCGTAGGGTTGACATTCATGAGTTATGTTACCTTTTCACAGGCTGCCTTTCAAACAGAGACTATTTTCGCTTGTGCTACCGAAACAAGTTTCAGTGTTGAAAAAAACTACAATGAAATATGCAATAACAATTGTGATGATACAAGCAGAGGATGCCCTGATAGCAATTGTGGAAACTGTGATAAATACCTGGAAAAACTGGATGCGAGCGCACCCATTAGTTTGTCATCTGCAATCTCCTTTCGAGACCAAGAGATTGCATTTGGAATTATCATCCAGGTAAAGGATAAGACAAAGCATACAATCACCGTCACAGATCCCGACTGGTTTGGGGAAACAGTCATCAGAGAGTATTCAACTCGTACTGAAGTTGAATGTATTGGTAGGCTTTGTCTTGACAGAAGATGCGCTACGCGTAACCCTGACCATGTGAGGGATTACATCATCAAACGCTACAAGAAAAATCTGGATAGCTATGCAGATATAACAGGGAAAACGATTGTGGCAGTAAAAAACGCAGCTACGGAATCAGTTTCCTTTTCTATACCTATGAAGTCCAATAAAAAGTGCCGAATTAATTTCGACGGTGTTGGTTCTCTTTTAATTTGTGATGAACCGGTAAATCCCCTCGGAAGTGAGTACCAGGACTTTACCCTTGCAGATGAATACTTTGTAGAGCTTTTCAGGAACGGAAGTTGGCAACGAATTCAAAGCGGTACCGGAAATCCTCCTTCCAGTTTGAGTTTATCCATAAGCGGGCTTGATTTTGGTTCCTATCAAATCCGTGTTCGGCAATTGGCCGATTGCAATGGTAGCGAAGCGTGGATTCAACAAGGAACAGTTGAAGTAGTCCCTTCCTGTTTTAATGACAACCTCGCGTCTTTTCGGGTAGGTGGGGCGGCAAGGGAGTTATTGCCAAATTTTCCCAATTCGTACCTGATTGAAGCTACCGGAACGTACCCCATACTGCTTTCCGGATTATCTGATTTTAATGAGCATTATGAGCTTTCCCTCGATGGAGAGCGTGAGTACATTCGACTCAATGCAGAAGACCGAACCATTACAGTACTCAACGATATCGGCAATATTTATAAGCTTTTCGTGAGTCGGAAGCCTGGCCGTGAAACGTGCCTGAGCAGCGTGCCTGAAGACCCAAACGGAAATGCGATTCTCGCTACGATAACGATTATGGTCAATGGAGAACCTCTGGAAGTAGAAGACTTCTGTCCGGTCACCCTTCCTGATGACTTGACCGGAACAACAGGAGAAGACGAAGACAATGTATTTATTGCTGAGATCTTTCCTGTAGAAGCTCGAAGTGCCCGTAGGGTCATCGTCAAGCCTGGAGTGGTCCTTTCATCCGGAGCAACTTTATCGCTGAAAGTGTTGAAAGAAGACGAAGGCTTACCGGTCTCCAATGAGTCTGAAAATTTTGTCATGCAGAAAACCTACGATGATTTCGGGTTGATGACAGGCGCGACCATGACCTATTTTGATGACATGGGCCGTACGGAACAAAACCAGTACATTGACATACGAACGGGGAAATTCCTGACATCCGAACAAACATATGACGATTATGGAAGGTCCATGCTTTCAACGCTCACTGCTCCTGTAGGGGAGAACCCGGAAGACATTGACTGTCCCGGCTTTTCTTTGCAGGAAAATGGGGTGGTTGCCTTTCAAAAGGAAACCAACTTTGCCCGCACGGTAGATAACCAGGCGTTGGATGAACAAGACCTGACCCGGGGAAATGCCGTAGCAGTCGGTTCAGGAGTAGACAGTCCGCTGGGCCGGTACTACAGCGAGAACAGCGAGGAGCCCTTAATGGCCATGACGGAATTCCCCTTTGTGCAGGAAGTACCTCGCAATGACGGAACCGGAGAAATGCTTTCGTCCGTCCCTCCTGGTGATTACCACCGCTTAGGAAGCACTCCTGACCATGTAGCCATCACCGAACAGCAAAGAGTAGACCCTGACCCTACTTCCATAGACAACGAATTTCTCGGGGAATACCTGGCCATTTTTACAGAAGTTTTTCCCGATCGATTGATGATTGCTGATAGTTTACGTAAATCGTTAAGCAAAGTAGCCTTTACAGATGCTGATGGCCGGGAAAGCTATACCTACACGGATCAGGAAGGCCAGACGATTATCAGTACATTGAGACTTGCCGACGGATGGCTGAAAGCGTTTGACTACTTTGATACCAAAGGTCGAATGGTCGCAATGGTCACCCCAAATGGGGTCCGACAGTATGATGAAGGGATCAGTTATGCTGATATTGACAAGACCACGTATGAATACAACTTTGAGGGGTTGTTACTTGCCAGCAACGAGCCCGATGCGGGGCGGTCCGAGTATCGCTATGCAAGAGACGGACGTATCCGCTTCAGCCAAAATGCAGCGCAGCGAGAAAGAGGGGCATTTAGTTACACGAATTACGATCAGGCAGTCAGACCCATCGAAAGCGGTGAGTTTACTCCTGGATCGGGTTCCGAATACACCTGGGACAGCCCGCAACTGCTCGCTCTTCTAGATTTAAAAGGAGTTGTCGGAGAAATCCCGAAAAGCGAAGGGGCTACGAATTACGTAATGACTACTTCTTACGACCTGCCAGCTACGCTTCCCGATGGGTACGGGTCGTTGAATCAGGGCTTTGTTATGGGAGCGGTTTCTTATACTCAATATGCTCCTGATGGCGAACAGCCAACGATAAGCAGTTACTTTTCTTACGATGAGCGAGGCCGGACCAAATGGGTGCTTCAGGACATCAGGGGGTTAGGGGTAAAACAGATCCAATACAACTACACGTCCACCGGAGAGGTAAAGGAAGTGGCCTACCAGCGAGGGCAGTCCGATGCGTACTACCATTACTATGAATACGATGCGGACACCCGATTATCCAGAGTGTATTCCGGTATCATCGCGCCTATCTACGATTCACAGGAGGAAATTACCAATCGGAACCAACTGACCCATCAGGCTGGCTATGACTACTACCTGACTGGTCCGTTGAAAGAAATAACGCTGCCGCAAATCAATCAAAAGCAGACCTATACTTACACCGTAGACGGCAAACTGAAGGGAATTAATTGGAATACTCCGTCTGGATTAGGCCAATCTGAGACGGTCGAGGACGATGCGTTTGGAATGGTCCTCGATTATCATGCCAATGACTACCAAAGTGCAGCCATTAGCCCTTCACCATTAGCCGTTGGCAAGCCCGACCAATACTCCGGTAGCATCAAAGCGCAGCAGTGGCATTCCCCTGTGGATGGTAATCAGACCAAAGTCTACGCTTACGAATACGACCAGCGCCAGCAACTCACTTCCGCCCAATTCGGCTCCGTTTCCCCCTCCAATGGAGGGGGCCAGGGGGAGGTTTTTAACTCCACAAACGACTACCACGTCGAAATCTCTGACTACGATGAAAACGGTAACATAAAAGCACTGGTACGAAATAGGGAGAACGGGCAGGTTCTGCACGACCTCTCCTACTACTATACGCCTAATAAAAACAAGTTGGATAGCGTTTACGAGGGTGGAAAATTGTTCGGTAAGTACGAGTATGATAAGATCGGCCGACTCATTTACAGGTGGGAAGGTAACCAGAGCTTTTACTACGATTACAACGTGATGGACCTTGTCACAGGAGTTTACAGAGATCAGGCAATGACCCAACCCATCCTGATCAACCATTACGACGAAAAAGGCTTTCGCCTGAGTAAAACTGCTTACGATACCAGTAATTATCAACCTACCTTTAGGACATGGTACGTGCGTGATGTCTCAGGGGCGGAGATGAGTGTGTATGTAGAGAATTTACGGGCAGAGAGTGAACCTGTACCATACGAAGTACCCATTTGGGGAGCCAGTAGGCTAGGGTTTTACCGATCGGTAGAGCAAATGAATCTATACGAGTTCAAAGATCATTTAAGCAACGTTCGGACAGTCATAGGTGCCGCAGAGACAGTCAACTACCTTGCCACAATGGAGGATGCCAGAGAGAGTGAGGAAGCACCCTATTTTGAATTGACAAAAGTGGTGACGGTGGCCAGCCACCTAAACCACACCGCAGATGTAAATGCAAGCAAAGCCGTACGAATCAATAATGTACTGGATGCGGATAAAAACCCGATAGGTGCAGGGCAAACGTTAAGCGTGTTTACAGGAGATACCATACGTGCAAAAGTCTATGCGAAGTACGAAGACTTTAACAACAGCAGCAATACGGCACTACCCTTACTGGCAGATTACCTTTCCACCACGTTTCGCGAAACCTTACCGCTTGAAGGCGCAAATAACGTATTTGGTGCAATCGATCAACCTTCTTTTTTAAGTATGGCTACAGTCGGCACCTTTAATGACCAGCAGCCCAGAATGTACCTGAACTACATGCTTTTTAGTCATGACTTTGAGTTGCTGGACTATGGATTTGATCAGGTGACAGAAGCAGCTCGGATACCCACAGACGGTACACTTCTGGAAAGCCACCCATTTGAAGAGCTTAATTTGGAAATACCCATTTCACAACCCGGTTTTTTATATGTTTACGTGAGCAATGAAAACCAGGAAAATGTGACGGCTTATTTTGATGACTTATCGGTAGATCATACATTGAGTCCGGTCACCTTTGCGACGGATTATTACCCTTTCGGACTCCCAATGGCAGGAAGGGAACATAATAGTAACGGCTACCGAAAAGGCTATCAGGGAGAATGGACTGAAAACGATGAGGAAACCGGGGAAGTGCAGTTCCAATTGAGAATGTACAGTCCGATTTTGGGAAGGTTCCTAACGGTCGATCCAGAAAGGCAGTTTGCTTCCGGATATGTTGGAATGGGGAATAACCCGGTCATTGCTACCGATCCGACTGGGGGTAGGTCACCTATTTACGATCAGGATGGGAACTTTTTGGGTGTGGATAGTGAAGGGTTTACTGGTGACATCCTGATCATGGATGAGAATACATTTAACCTGCTTGGCGGTAACGGGTTAGATCATGATGTGGCAATGTCTGCTGGTACTCTAATACGTAAAGCCGGACTTTCACCAGAGGCAGCAGCCAATGTGTTTACCCACGTATTGGGGCAGATGATCGACGCACCCAATGCACAATCATTCGTAGATAACCTGTACAATGGGAGTGTTTCGACTTTCAACACTACGGATTATAGGGATTTAAGTGGGCAATTCAATGATCCTTACGTGGGTGGCTCATTAGCATATACTCAATTAGTCGATGGGCAAATTAAGGTCAGTGCTAACATCAGGGATTATTCTGTCTTTGGAACGGTGGAAGATGTACAAAACATACTTGGCGTTCATGAATATTATGGGCATGGAGTGTTAGGAATTGGTAAAAATAATGGACACTCAAAAGCGTATGAACTTCAATTTCAGCATCATACTTATCATAAAACGACACGTTATTTTCGGAATTATATGGAGAGATCTCATGCGAAATATGTTAGTGAAGGTAATTAAAACAATTAGGCTAATTGCACTTTGTACTGCAATATGCTCGTGCGGAAATAAATCTGACCAAAAGAAAGAAGGACAATCTAGTCAACCTTTTTTTCTGAAATTAGCAGTCCTTAGTCATTTTGAAGCAGATTCTTTAAATACCTATTTTCTTATTTCGGATATTGCTGTAATTATAGAAAAGCCTAAAGCCAGTTATTTAAGGAATGAGTGTGAGAGTTATGATTTGTATTTTTCATATGAATATGACAATGTGGTTGATACAGTTAGTATGAAGTCTTATCCTTATCCCGTAGCTGATGAGTTTTTTGGAGCTGAAAATGATGTTATAGAAACGTCATTTGAATTAGATGAAACAAAGTATTTTAAAAGTCTTAAAAATATTCATTTAAGTACGAGTGTTCGAGGCATGCGGGACTTAATGCACCACATAGCCAGGGAAGGTAAGTTGTATTTTCGCTCGTGTGAGGATACATTTTTGATAGAACGCCATCCAGAATATGAGATACGCTTTAGAGATCCGTCCAGTGTCAATGTGATCGCTATGTAAGGCACTGCTTTTAGCTATAAGAAAAAAGAACTCCCGGTCTGTTGTAGGCTGGGATTTTTTTATGATCCTTGTACAGGCAGTCGGTACTGCATACGCACGGTGAGTGGGGTATCTTGTTCGTATGTTTCACAAACAAATTTGAACAATGATGAAAAAGCAAGTAAGCATCTTTTTAGGGGCGGTACTACTCATGGGTATGACGACAAGCTGTGACCGGAGTGAAGTAAACGAACTGGAAATCCAAGATCAGACCACAATATATGAAAAAATAGGTGGTGGTCATGGAGGTGATGACCCTGACCCAGAAGTGGACTAAGCCCACTTACAGGCCGTCTTTTTAAGAGGCGGTCTTTGCATCTATGCGTTAGCTAAAAAAATAAGTGGAAATCCTTTTTCTCAAATAATGTAATTAGATTAGCTAACCAGCATTTCATATTACTAAACCAGTTAGAAGTAACACATTAATTTTGATCAGTCATTCTACCATCCTATCTACTATTATCCTGTTCTGTACCTATTTCACGAGTAGCATTGTTCATGCAACTATCCGACCGCAAATAGACGAGCAACTCACCGTAATAAAAGGCATAGTGGACAAAGAGCCTAAGTCGGCTCTTTCCATGATCAATATTTTGCTGTCCGATAAAAAACTCTCTGAGGCAGAGCAAGGGGAACTTTACTATCAAAGGGGGTTGATAGAGTACAAAAGGTTACATGAGAAAGACCAATCCATTCTGAGCTTTTACAAGGCACTGCGCCACTTTAGGCACACCCAAAACACTGAAAGGCAATACCACACACTCAGCTATTTGGGTACAGCACATCGAATACTTGAAAGAAACAACTATGCATTGGAATATTTTCAGGAGATTTTGGAGCTTGGCCTATCAGACAGGAAAAAGCTCCTGCTTACAAAGTACAACATCGCAAAGTCTCTTCGAATGCTTGAAGCTTATGACTCGGCAATACAGACACAAACTCGGCTGTCAGGACAGTTCAGAGAGATGAGCATGACCAAATGGGAAATAAATAGCCTGTTGGAAATTGGACTTAATCATATTGATTTAGAAAACTGGCAATCGGCAAGAGAGAGCTATCAAAAGGCAAGCGATCTAATTGCAACATCATCCAGTAATAGCACTAGGTATCAGGCAAAGGTACTTGGCAGTTTAGGTTTTATTTCCTTACAAGAAGGTGAGTACGAGGAAGCACAAAGTTATTTTCAGAAAGCAACGCCACTAATGATCCAAGAGAATGATTTGTCCATATTAGCTATCCATTATAATGATATGGCACTACTTGAAACGAAAAAAGGGAATCAGGATCAAGCCCTTATTTATTTAAAAAAATCCGTAGCTCTTGATCCTAAACAGGCTGGTGCCTCAGAAATAAAAAATGCGTTAGTAGAACTTGTTAAAATTTATAAATCTGAAAACCAAGGTACACTAGCACTTCTATACAGTGAAAGACTCAATGACATTGCCGTTCCATACATTAAGCTTAGTAAAGAACTAGAGAAGCAGCACAAACAATACTTAGCTGATCGGGTACATTATGTAATCAAAGAGTTCGAGCTATCAGAGGCACTTCATCAGGAACGAGAGCGCAAGTTGATTGCTTTTTTTATCGGCTTCCTTATCCTACTAGTGACTCCTATTATCGCCTATCTGTGGTACAAAAAGAAAAGCAATAAAGATCAAAGCTTTTTGGAGTTTTTGATCTGGCGGCTACGTCTGCTCCATCGGTATTGCATATATAATAATATCACTATGGCCGAGATGGAGCGTCGGTATGGCGGTGATGATTGGGCACAAAATAGAAAGTAACCTACCTCCATGCCATTACTCACCTTCCTCGCTCACTGGTTACGATTCGGTTGACAATCTCAGTTACTAGTTTGCTGGTATCGGCGTAGGTGTCCGGTTGGGTGCTGGTCAGGAAATCGAGTCCATTTAGCACGATAGAGAGTTTTTCTACTAAGCTGTCTTTGGCTGCTGCTTTGGTGGGTATGTCTTTGACAGACTCTAGCTCGTTACGCTGGCGGAAGAGGTCAGCAAACTTGTTTTGCATCTCTTTGAGTTCTTCTATCCATCGTGTGAGGCGTAAGGTAGCCAGGTCTGTTTTGGCTGCTTCTGCGTCCAGGTCTTCAAATAGGGAGGTCATCAGGGCAGACTGCACGGTTAGCCCTTCTTGGTGTAGTCGTGTGCCGTGCTGTTGGATGATGTCTAATATACGGTCGGCAGCTTCCTTTACTTTAGGACTCCAGTCGTTGAACTGGTCGGCCTCTACATGCTTGCGGAATCCGATAAACCCCCTGTCTCTCATTCGGTCGGCTTCGTTTACCTGCTCGGTCAGTTCTTGTTTGCGGCTGCTGCCTATGGCTAGTGTAGCTTGCTGTTTGGGTTCGTCAAGTGCTTGTAGTGGGTTGCTCAACATGGCATCGTCAGCGTGTTTAGAGGAAATCGTTTCTCCTGTTTGGGTAGCGAGTTCTAATACAGCTTCTACAGAGAGTAAGGAAAAGGGAATTTGGCTTGCGTTCATGATTAGGAATGATAGGTTTAAGGCTATAGATAAAAATAGTGAGAATCTTGGAGAACATAACGGTATAGGCAACCTACTAAAACCGTCGATTTTATCCACCTGCATGGTGGTTGCTCAAAACCTGTTGTCATTTTAGCGTACCTACGTAGTGGGTAGCTATTTTTTTTGTCAATTTAGGCTACCTATGTAGTGGTTGGTCAAAATCTGCTCCTGATTTTGCGTAACCACGTAGTGGGTAGCAAAGTCTGCTGTCATTTTAGCGTACCTATATGGTAGGGAGCTATTTTTTCTGTCAATTTAGGCTACCCACGTAGTGACTGGCCTAAATCCGCTGCTGATTTTAGGTAATCACATGATGGGTAGCAAAATCTGCCGTCAACTTAGCACAAATAGGTGGTGGTTGGTGAAAATTGGTGCTTTAGGCAGGCTCTCGGAATGCTCATCCTCATTATCTGCCGCTCATGTAAATCGTCCTTTGCCGCTTTTTCCCTGTTTTTTCCTCCTTTTTTCTCCTGTACCCTTCCTTTTGGCTCCCTGTGAGGGTGGGGTTTGTGGCAGAGGTGGGGAGAGTGAGTTTTTGTACTATTTGGTGTTGGGGTGCTTTTGGGAGTGAGGTTGTTTTAGGCTGCTTTCCATTTGTCCAGTTGTTGGGGCTGTAGTTGCTGTCTGTTTTTATGTGTTTGTTGCGCCGCAGGGCGGCGCACGAGGGGTCTTTTCTCTCTATTGGCCTCACAGGCGGTCTGTCATCGCCACAAGCGACGCTACCAGCCGTCGGGGTTGGTTTCTTTGCTGCCGCAGGGCGGCACACACGGGGGTCTTTTCTCTCCACTGGCCTCACAGGCGGTCTATCATCGCCAAAGGCGACGCTGCCAGCCGTCGGGGCTGGTTTCTTTGCTGCCGCAGGGCAGCAAACGGGGGGTCTTTTCTCTCTACTGGCCTCAGAGGTGGTTTGTCATCGCCAAAGGCGACGCTGCCAGCCGTCGGGGTTGGTTTCTTTGCTGCCGCAGGGCGGCACACGGGAGGTCTTTTCTCTCTCTACTGGCCTCACAGGTGACCTGTCATCGCCACAGGCGACACTGCCAGCCGTTGGGGCTGGTTTCTTTGCTGCCGCAAGGCGGCGCAAGGGGTCTTTTTCTCTTCTACAGCCTCACAGATGGTCTGTCGTTGCTACAGGCGACACTGCCAGCCGTTGGAGTTGGTTCTTTTGCTGCCGCAAGGCGGCGCATGAGGGCTAGTCGGAGGCTTTTTTTGCTCAGTGGCTCCGCCACTAAATGATTGGTCGCCGCAGGCGAACAAATAGACTGGTGGGAAAGGGTAGTTTACGGCTTCAATGCATGGAAATAGTGGTTTATGGGCTTGCTTTTGCGCCTAAATGTCCGGCAAAGATCGTCACAAAGAGAACTCGAAGTAAGCCAGCGAACAGGTGCATAGCTGGCAGGTGGTGAGTAGTATTGTATTATTCTTATAGGCGTCTACGAAGTAGGTACAGAGCAAACCCCACCCTCACAGGGAGCCAAAAGGAAGGGTATTTTTTTCGCTCCTTTTTCTCTCCCTTTCCCACCGTCTATATTTCTCCTTTCATCACCTTATACAGCCGTCTAATTTTGATCTACAAAAGCCAAATAATCTTCTGATCATGACCTTTTACTTTACCGATACCACAGAGGCCATTTACAAGGATAAGCACTTTGCTATCGAAGCCGTCGGGGGCTTTGATGTACCGGCTACCGACTGCCTGTACGTGACCCTTTATGTTACCGATGCACAGCAGCAAACACCACAGACGATCTATCACCTTGACCTTTTCAATGAGACGCAGTGTGAGCGGTTATGTGAGCAGCTATCGGAGAAAATGTATGAGTATCGCCTTTTGCATTCCAACACTATTTACTTCTCTATCTCCCTGCTCATTAGCTTTCTGCAACCCGGATACTCAGAGGCGTAGTATTCGTACCCTTTCCCATTTCTTTTAAACCAAACCCTTTTGATTATGACATTCTTTAAACACCACGAACAGCACTTTGCCTATACGAATGATTTGCTTACCATAGATATTTACGGAGGCATAGAAGGGCATCTCATGGACGGGCTTTTTGCCACGTTAAAAATTGGCCTTGCCGACAGTAGCCGCCCACCGATCCGCCACCAGCTAGACCTTTTCAATGACAACCAGATGACCCGATTGACCACCAAAGTTTGCGAACGTTTGGAGGTCGGTCATTCGGTGGTATCTGCTTCATTGAGTGAAGTAGTCGAGCGGTTGGAAGCAGAGCGGCTTCAAGCGTTTGAAGCTACGCTGCAACCTGTCCAAAAGATGCAACCATTAACCAAAGAGGATAGCAAGGACGCGACCAAAGCACTTAAATCTAACGACCTGATGCAACGCACCTTTCGAGCGTTTGAAGTATTGGGGATCTGTGGGGAAGCCCACAACGCGATGATTATCTTTCTTACCATGCTATCGCGGATGCTTTCCGAACCTCTTAGCGTGATTTGTATGGCTAAGAGTGGATCGGGCAAAAGCTATCTGGTAGACAAGGTTGCCGCCTGTCTGCCTACTGCCGAAGTGCTGCCACATACCCAACTGACCGCCGCTTCACTCTACCACTTCCAGAAAAATGAACTCGCAGGTAAAGTCCTGTTGATCGAAGACCTACAAGGAGCCAAAGAGGCACTTTTCCCAATCAGGGAACTACAGAGCCGCAAGAAGATCAGCAAGACCATGACCATCAAAGACCGCACCGGAGAGCTACGAACGATGACCTTTGGAGTAGAAGGGCCGCTATGTTTCGTTGCTTGTTCTTCTTACGATAAAGTCTATGCGGACAATGCGAACCAATGCCTGTTACTCTCACTCGATAACTCACCCGAACAAGACCGCCGGATCATGGCATATCAGAAGAACGTAAAGGCCGGATTGATTGACGACCACCAAGCCGTGATCATGCAAGAGAAGTTGCAACACATGCAGCTACAACTAAAAGAAGGCATAACCACGATGGGCAAAGTAAAGATTGTGAACCCCTACGCACCACTCATCGAGCTACCACAGGAAACACTACACCCAAGACGTACCCTTCCTTTGATCCTGAACTTTATCGAAGCCGTCACCTTTTACCACTTTTACCAACGGGAGCAATTGGCAGACAAGGAAACAGGCGAACTATACATAGAGACGCAGCCGAGTGACATTCAGTGGGCGTTTGACCTGCTCAAAGACGTGTTGTTTGTCAAAAGCGACGAACTCAGCACCGCAGCCCGATCTTTTTACCAGTGGCTGTGCGACTGGATGACCAGCGACCCCAAAAGAGACACGTTCTACGCCACCAACATTAGAGAACAAATAAGAATACACCCCCGCACGCTCAACCGCCACCTCAAAGAACTCACCGAATACGGCTTTATCAGGATCACAGGCGGCAACCGCCACACCACCGGATACAGCTATGAGCTAACCAACCGCTCCGATCACCAACTCACCGACCGCATACAAACACAACTCAATGAAGTCATGAAAAACATAGAACAAGAACACCAGAAGCGATCCAAACCAAAGACCAGTAAAACCAATAGGGCGAAAAAACCACCCCGAACTAAAGCCAAGAGTGAGACACGAGCCGGACAAAACGCAACTGACTCACCTAACACACTGACTACAAACAACTAAACCAGTAGGACGACACGGGTACAGCATCTTTTCTATTAATATGCAAAAATTACGTCTTACTTCTCCTGCTTTTGTATATCTGGAACGAGCGTTTAAAAACTGGCTCGATGTAGTGGGCTATGCACCTTCAACGGTCTACAACCTGCCCCTGCATGTACGTGAGTTCTGTGCGTGGCTGGAAGATCGGGGCTATACCCAACCAAAACAAATAGACACGACCCTGATGAAAGCGTATTTTGAGCAACTATCTGTTCGTTCCAACCAAAGGAAGACAGGGGGGCTATCACCCGCACACCTTAACAAGCACCTACAGGCATTGGAGCGGTTCGCCGATTACCTAAGACAAGCTTGTAACCTTAACCTGCCTAACCTCAACATCAAACGAGAGCCAACCGAACAACACATTGCCCATATCCTCACGCCCGAACAAATCAACAGCCTATACCAAACCACCTACGACCATGAACACACGGATGGGGCATTAGCAATCAGAGATCGGGCGATACTCTCCGTCTTTTATGCATGTGGCCTAAGAAGGAACGAGGGCTATCATCTGGACATACAGGACGTGGATCTGGAACGAAGGGTAATTCATGTACGCAAAGGCAAGAACCACAAACAGCGATTAGTCCCCTTTAATCACGCTACCGCCAACCACCTCACAGACTACCGATACGAGGCACGGTCTAACATCCTTCGGTTTACCCATAAAAACATCCCTGCTTTCTTTGTGACGGAACGAGGCACAAGGCTACAAAGTCAGTCAATGGCTATCAGGCTTAAAAAGATGCAATACCGCTCCGAAGATGACCAACTACAAACACAGTGTATCCACTTGCATTTACTCCGGCATTCCATCGCTACCCATCTGCTACAACGAGGGTTAAAGCTGGAACAGATCGCCCGTTTTTTAGGTCACAGCACATTGGAAGCTACACAGATATACACCACACCCGAAGGAAAGCTGACCGAACAAAAAGCAAATGCCTGATACCGCTACCAACTACGCCAACTACCTCAAATCCAAAGGGCATACGAGTAGCACAGTCAAAAGCTACGGACAAAAACTATGGGCATTCCTTGAATGGTGCGAACAACATGATATAGTAGCAGAAGCCACCACACATCAACAACTCATTGCCTTTATCGAATACCTCAAAACACAGCATCACCCCATTATGCAAAAGTCTGTGAAAATATATCTACTGGCTATGAGTCATTACTTCGATTGGGTATCGACCACACAGCAAACCAATTATAATCCTGTCTTATCACTGAAGTACAGAGTACCACACGAACAAAAGCTACATTCCATATTGGAACGCCAGCAACTTGACGCCCTCTATCATCACTATCCTATACCTGAACAGGACACCACCAAAACACTAAATGCGAGACGTGATAAAGTTATAACCGGCCTCGTGGTCTTTCAAGGGCTGACGACCATTGACCTCACCCACCTGACGACCGACCACCTTTTACTAAGAGAAGGCAAACTGCACATACCACCAGCAAAAAAGAGCGACGGGCGAACCCTTGACCTCAAAGCAGCGCAGATCATGGATATAATGGAGTATGTGAACCATGTACGACCACAGCTACTTACCATTCGTAAAAAGCCCTCAGATAAACTGCTCATCAGTACAGGCAGCAGCGATCAGCTACACAACACACTAGCCGAAGCACTCAAACAACTCAAAATACTAGACCCCGCCGTTACTTCCTTCAAGCAGCTAAGAGCATCAGTTATTACCGGATGGATCAGGCAACACAACTTACGAGAGGCACAGTACCGGGCCGGACACCGCTACATATCCAGTACAGAAGCTTATCAGAAAAATGACATTGCCGACCTGCAACAGGATATTGACCGTTTGCACCCACTATGACATAAAAAAGTGTCAGCACTAAAGCATTAAAGTGTGTGCACTTTTGCTTTCCTCTCAGAAATTTTCCTTTCATTTGAAGCGGGCGACGCTCATAAAAAAGGAGGTCGTATGCCCAAACAAAAATCAGAACTATACTTAAAGCAGCTTAAAAAGTGGCTGCGATTTATCAAATCTTCACGCATGATCATACAGGAAGTCGTCAGGCTCTTGGAACTTTTAGGCTTTCTTTAATTTAGTAGCCCGTGACCCTTCATATCTCACATATTGCCAATGGAGCTATTGAAGAAATAGCAAAAACAAGAAAACATGCTCAGAAAACAGTAAGCAGTCACCCTTTCGGTCTCCCAATGGCAGGGCGTGAACACAACCGCAACGGTTACCGAAAAGGCTATCAGGGCGAGTGGACAGAAAATGACGAGGAAACCGGGGAAGTGCAGTTCCAATTGAGAATGTATAGTCCGATATTGGGGAGATGGTTGAGTGTAGATCCAGAAAGGCAACATGCTAGCCCTTATTTATCAATGGGAAATAATCCGATTAGAAGAACTGACCCGGACGGTGGATTAGATATCCCTTTCATTGATGTGAGTTTCCTTGATGATCCAGGTTTCTGGGGCAACTTTGGAACTGTTTTGGACGAGGTAGAGATTTTTGGGATGGATGAATCAAACGGAGGATCGTTTTTAATTAATATGCTTACTATGCTAGATTCGTATTTTCAGAATGGTGAAGGCATTGAGTTCTTTAATTCGGGGGTTTCAGGTTCTGGTTTTAATCCAAGAAAAGGTACAGCAACTCATGCAATTATTGATCCTGCAAAAATGCTTATGACATTCGGGAAAGACCCTACTACATATAAAAAAGGACATATTCCTGTCCCAGATAATTTGGCAAAAAAGATTAATGATATTTTAAAAGAGTCTAAGAATGCGAGAGATGCTTTAAGTAAATTAGCCTTGGATGACGATTTTGTGAGATTCTTAAACGAAATAAGAATTAATGATGTTCACAAGCTACCAAATGCTAAAGATTATCCTTTTAAATCTGACGTTTTAAATATACAATATTTGTCTTCTGATTCTATTCCTGGATCTGATAGTCTTAGAGTTTTTAATAGTTTTAAAAATGTAAGAGGTAAGTGGATTGGTGATAGAACAGATACCTTAAGAATTAAGTAG
>JBCCXH010000026.1:0-21185 GCA_039192005.1 Bacteroidota bacterium | reverse complement strand
CTCAGGAACCTGGCGTCATACTTATTCAGAATGCTTGAGATGTCTGCCGCAGAATGATTGTCAGTAAGTGAAACCACGACCTGCTTAGTGAAGGCGATTTCCTGTCCGTTTACTTCAAACTTAGGTAGCACATCGTACGCGCCTTGTCTGGCGAGATCAAAATCCTGAAGAAAACGCGTTCTTTCTGCCGGAGTTGAAATAGCAGGTAATCCTTCCATGGACTCAAACTTCATCAGCTTCTTATACTCCATCAGCTGGATTGACTTATCGATAGAAGAGACGTTGATTCTGGCTTTTGTAGCCATGGTTTTGAGAAGGTTTGTCTTTACATTCAATGATGGTGCCTCTTTAAAGTAAACCATCATGCCGCTGTAATCCGGCTGAATAAAGACTTCTCCCTCATGACTAAAATAAGATAGATTGGGTTTGTCATTTACCCAATCTTGTGCATGCGCACTTAGACTCATCATAAGCCCGAGTGCCAAGATGTAAAAAAATTTCATCTGATAAACTGGTTATAGTTAAAAATGTGTGAAATAATATTTGGCAATATACTGACTGAGGTTTGTAGAATCAATGAATTTTTTTCAGAAACCACTATTTTCTTGAATAATCTGACGATAAATACGGTGTTATGATCGGTTTTTTAAAAACATATTGAAATGTAATTTTTAATCAGAAGTGAAGGGGGAAGGTCAGGGTTTATTCCGTTTGTTGTGTTTTATTCCGCTCGTTGTTATTGTAAAAAACGGCTTTTACGGAAGACGAAGTGTTGATGTAAGGAGTGAAGGGTGTCGGCTCAATGAAAATAATGACTTACCCTTTTGTGAAGAATCCATTGTTTTGAGGTCGGAACTCCTGGTCTACAGCTTACGAGCAGAACACGAACGTACAAGTGGTCAGGGAAAGCTTTGTGTACAGTAAGGCATCTAGCGTCACTTTCTTCATCAGAAAAACCTCCGGAAGACAGGTTTTCGGGCGGGGAGCCGCGTGTTTACCACTGAAAACAGACACCATACACATGAATGTATATTAGATATTCAATGCCGTTAACTTAAGCTTTTACAACCGCCACCGTGGCCCGGCCAGGCGTGGACAGAATAGCCGCGCCGCGTAGGCTCAAAAGATGCCTCGGATTACCGTAGGTTTAGGTGCGGCCTGCTAGGCTTGACTTCACACTAGGCCGTGATCCCGGGGTTATCATCATCTTCATGATACTTTTTATTAAAGGTACCCATGTCCATCATGGGTTCAGGCTGACCTAATTCGTCGTCTGAGTCTTCGTTCGAATCATTTTTGGAATAAAGCGGACGAACATCCATGGTCATTGCTCCCTTCAGATTAGCTACCACTTGAACGATCACCTGATCCAATACCCAATGAATGTAGTTGCGAGCCTGTGATGATATATTATTTGCATCAATCACATTCGCATCTACCTGTTCCCTGATCAAAGTATAGAATGGGTTGTCATCGTTTACTGAACCATCTCCCACCAGATCTATTGCCTGATCCAGCCGGTTTCTAAGAGTTGTTCTTAGTGATGCCGTAGTGATAACTTTCTTTTTTTGGAAAAGTAGGAGGTTCCTGATGATCGGTTCTAATAGAGGTTTCCATAACTCCCATATCTGGTTCTCAACAGGGCGGATCGTAACGTCTTTTTTGGCACTTCTTATTGCCTTTCCTACATTACGATAGGAGTCTTTGTAAGGCTTCCCTTTTACTCTATTCCCCTCTAAACTTAGAATCTTATCTTGTCCTGTTCTTTTTAGTGGTTTGATTTCGTTCCTGCCAAGTATCCAATTTTTCCTGTTTTCATGCCGTATCTTTCGGTTTTCTCTTCTTCTATTCATCGACCTATTACTAAAGTCCTCTGCCTCGATAGTTTCTTCAATATCAGCCTTCTGCTCCGCTATTGCTCTGACCAAAGTCTCCATAAATGGTTCTCCGGCTACAGGGTCTACTTCATAAGTAGTAAGGTCGATCACATTTCCATGTGGTTCGTTATTTCTTTCCTCGTTCTCTTCCGTATGCTCTTCTTCATCGCTAGTAAGCTGAAATGTCTTGCGAGCATCCCCTTTTTGTAAGAAAGTAGGGATCTGATAGGTATTACCAGAATCAGCGTTCATGCGTTCCAGAAGCTTTCGCTGTAAGATGCGCTCTGGTCGATGGTCCTCTATGATAGCCCCGCCTTTGTTAGAGAAATGATTGAATGCCGTCTTTTTTATCGGAGTTTTCTGGTGCGTTTTCATTGATCAGCGTGTTAGCTACGTAGGTAGATGAAGTTTTACAGGTCAAAGAAGGTTATTGTAACGGAAAAGCGCACTAATATAGTAGTTAGGTGCCAAGATACAAGGCGAAAATTTAGGTCCTGTTTCATTCCAGCCAGTTTTTGTCATAGCGTTACCGAGTAGTGCTGAAACCACTAAGAAATAGGTTGAAAAACGAATGGTTCTGACTACCTGACCTTCCAGTTCAGGGCTCATTTTCAGGTTCATTGAGCAACGAGAGCCTTTCTTGATTGTCAAAATGAAGTCATTTGCATTTTTTTTAGAAAAGATATTGTGACGACTCAACTTGCTGTTTTCCTGAAAAGAAAGATCAGGGAGAAGGTAATACTTCCTGTGGGGCCGGTTTTGAAGAATCTGTAAAATCCCTTTCTAAACCATTGATTACTAGTCAATAGAAACAGAAGAACTGGTTTTAAGACCAGCCATTTCTCTCAATGAAAAAATGACACTTTTCAAAAACTTTTCTTTTTTTCTTAAAGGCTGTCGGATCTTTTTCTCAAATTTGATTGATTAATTTATTTAACTAATCACTCGTATATTTCTTCGAATCAATAAGTTATGATAAATTAGTCAGGATTTTGAAACAGGAGTAACAAGTAAGATTGGATGAAATATCAATCGCTGTTTTCGGTACAAGCTTTCCATAAATACTACAAGGCTATGGGTAATGAAGTATTTGTGTTTAAAATTGGTGGGTACACGCAGCAGTTGATCAGACAATTTGGATTGTTATTTAACGGTTCAAAATCAGGATTTTCAGTACATTATCCCGAAAGAAGCATCCCACTTCTGGAAAACCTGAAAGAAAGAACAACTTTTACGTTCTACATGATCCCCAACGATCGCTTACTATGCAACTACTCGTTGCTAAATACCACGAAACGAAACGCTTGCTTTCTTTCCAATACGTCTCCAGCATCCGGAACAAGCGGTCAGCTTCACTTAGACCAGTACGTAGGAAGTAAAGACGCAGTGCAACTCATTACGGATCTTGATTCACTTCCCTATCACGGAGACGATTCCATCAAGGTAAAAGACCTTCGTAATGAAGACGTATTTGAAGGGGCATTTGGCGAATTTATCGCCGACTATCAACAATGGGAGGAGTTAACGTATTTCACATTGACAGATTCTGAAGGGACAGCGACCAGCTATTACCTCTTTAATGAAAACCCCAACCCCATCGCCGGGATCATCAACGTAGAGATTGATCCTGAATCTGAGCAGACGAATTTAAAACAGGTACTAGGTAAGACCTACCATATCAACATCGATACGCGTCGTGTGAAACTGAAATACCACATCATCAATAGAAACAAACACGATTACGATCATTTCAAGCTGTATTACGATAAAGAACTATTGGATACGACAGAAGTAGAAAAAGCGGTCACGTTGAGTGGAGAGGATAGTTACCTCTTGAAAACCGACAAAGAATTTGCGTTGAGTGACACCTATCACGAGATGATCGAGTTGGAGATGGTTCGGAACAAAGGCGAACGAAACGGAAAAAAAAGAATCAATCTACCAAGGCCTGAGGTAGATAAAATCAAAGTAGAAGTGGTAGAAGGGAAAGAACAGGCCTACGCAGAAATGTATGTATATACCTAATTATAAAATGTAAATCATGAGCCAAGTCTATGCTACACCGGGAGTGTATATTGAGGAAAAGAGTGCTTTTCCAAATTCCGTAGTTGCTGCTCCGACAGCAATACCAGCATTTGTGGGATACACTGAGAAAGCGATCAGAGGAATCAAGTCGCTGAACAATGTTCCTACGAGAATTTCTTCTCTCAATGAGTACCATCAGTATTTCGGAGGCGCACCTAGTACCACTTTTGAGATAGCTGAAGATGAGAAAGAAGTATTTAAACTAACCGTTGATCCGGCGACCAAGTACAACCTGTATTTTAATTTACGCTTGTTCTTTGCCAATGGAGGGTCAGACTGTTACATCGTTTCCGTTGGAGATTACACGTCAGGAGGAGTAAAAGCGACTGCCCTCAATGACGAAGAAAACGAAGGAGGGATCAAAGCGCTGTTGAAAGAGCCGGAGCCAACCATGTTGGTCATACCAGATGCCGTTCTGTTGGAAGAAGCTGACTGTTTTTCGTTACAGCAAGCCATGTTGATGCATTGTGGCAACGACATGAAAGATCGAGTCGCATTACTGGATGTTTACGATGGTCACAAAGACAGAACACTGGCCGATGACGACGTCGTAACAAAGTTCAGAGAAGGTGTCGGAAACAATTTCCTACAATGGGGGGCAGCTTATTATCCATGGTTGCATACGACCATCATTACAGCTGAAGAAGTAAGCTATAAGAACATCAGTAATCTGGATGTGCTTGCTAAGCTGATGGAAGAAGAGGTGGATGAGTTGCTGAAAAATCTGGTGATCAAGGAGAAGAGAGCGGAGCTGATCAAAGAAGAAATAAAACTCTTGACCGACGATTCAGCCGATGCTGTGACTTTGCACCAAACATTGATGGCCGTAAGCCCGATGTACAAGACGGTGATGAACGAAACACGGGCGGCACTCAACCTCATGCCGGCAAGCGTTGGAATGGCTGGAGCAATTTCCATGGTGGATAACAACCTTGGCGTTTTTGAGTCACCGGCAAATATTTCACTAGGTTCTGTCATTAAGCCTGCCGTAAACATTACGCATACGAATCAGGAAGACCTCAACCTGCCGCTTAATGGAAAAGCCATTAATGCCATCCGTACCTTCCCGGGTAGGGGCGTATTGGTATGGGGTGCAAGAACACTGGACGGAAACAGCCAGGACTGGAGGTACCTCAGTGTGAGAAGGACAGTCATCATGATTGAGCAGTCCATTAAAGTCGCAACAGAAGCCTTTGTATTTAAGCCAAACGTTGTCAATACATGGGTAACCGTAAAAGGAATGATTGTCAATTTCCTTACGGATGTATGGAGACAGGGAGCATTGGCAGGAGCGGTGCCAGAGGATGCATTTAGCGTAGACATCGGGTTGGGAGTCACGATGACGCCAACAGATGTGCTGGATGGAAAGATGTTGATCACGGTGAAGTTAGCCGTCACCAGACCGGCAGAATTCATCATCATCACGATTCAGCAGCAAATGCAAAAATCATAAATCAATTAACGAAATAATCTAAAAGATAACATAAAATGGCAGGAGAAGCTCAAGATAATATTTGGCCATTACCGAAATTTTACTTCAAAGTAGAAGTAGAAGGAGGGATGACAGCCTCCTTTCAAGAGGTGTCAGGCCTGGACATAGAAACAGATGTCACTGAGTATCGCCATGGTGATAGCCCTAATTTTTCAACCATTAAAATGCCCGGACTCATTAAGTCAAGTGACATTACGTTGAAGAAAGGGACCTTTACCGGTGATGTTTCATTCTTCGAATGGTTCAACGAGATATCTTTAAATACCATTGCAAGAAAGACGGTGACCATCATGCTTTTAAATGAGAAAGGCGATGCCGAAATTGTTTGGACGCTTACCAATGCGTTTCCTAAGCAGGTTCAGGGCACCGACCTTAACTCACAAACAAGTGATGCCGCAATTGAAACATTAGTATTAGCACACGAAGGGTTGGCGATTAGTACGTCTTAAACATTCGGTAAAACGTTAATCAACCAGTATATCCAGGTAGGAAGTCCGACCTGGATAGTTTCGTTTTTACTAATTATTTTAATTCGTTGTCTACAAAAAAGGGAAGTCTCGGAGAACAGCCATACTACCCCATGGTGGGGTATTATTTCAAAGTGTCCATCAATGGGATACGGGATGAAGTGGATTCAAAATTCATGGAAGTATCCGGTATCGACATGAAGTTGGAAGACGGTGATACCATCAAAGAAGGAGGAGAAAACGCGTCGATCTATGAATTTCCCGGACGGACAACCTATTCGGATCTGGTCTTGAAAAGGGGCTTGTTAAAGCCAAATACGTCATTGATTAAATGGTGTATGACTTTTTTTAAGAACGACTATGCCGTCCCATTGGAGACAAAAGACGTGTCCGTTCAGCTTTTAAACGAAAAAGGACAAGCGGTTTTTACCTGGCTTTTTAAAAGTGCACAACCAAAAGAGCTCAACATCAGTGGGTTTAAATCTCAAGCATCGGGGCAAGAGGCCATCGTGGTGGAGACCATCAAACTGAAGTTCGAGTCTTTTGACATGGTATATTAAGTATAATCTCTAGAGAACATAACAATGGCTTTGGAAATAGATGAATTAGAAATTAACACACAGTTTGACAAAACAATCAGTCAACAAGAAGCTCCATACCAACCCACTCAAAAGGAAATGAACGACATGAGGGAAGAGATCATTCAGGAGTGTATGGAGAAAGTGGAGGAGTTGTTGATGAAAAGGGAAATAAGGTAACGTAGCAAGCGGATGAGTAGCGGAAAAAAAATAAAAGTCGTCATTGAAGGGTACAAGAACCCCGATTTTACCGGTAAGGTAGGGGAATTTACGCTGCAAATCAATCCGGAGAAATACACAAAAGAAGCACCAAAACAAGCCAGTAAAAAAGAAAACGTATTGAGCAATGGGGAAGTGGCCCCCAGCAATACGGCGGAAAGTTTGGACATTTTGAAATTTGAGTTTTACCTAGATTCTACCGGCATCGTTCCGGGGTGTACGGACGTTCATAAAAGTGTCTCAGAATTACGTAAACTTGGCCTGGAGGTAAACGGAGAGATCCACCGAAATAACTACCTGAAAGTAAGGTGGGACGCTGTTTTGGTCTTTTCCTGTGTGATGAAATCCCTCAACGTAGACTACCTCTTATTTAAGCCGGACGGTACTCCGGTGAGGGCCAAACTTCAGGCAGAGTTTGAAGAGTTCATTGATGCAGAAACCCAGGCCAAGCAACAAAATACAAGTTCACCCGACTTGACGCATGTGAAAACCGTTCTGGCGGGAGACACGCTGCCCCATCTTTGCTATCAGGTATATGGAGACGTAAAGTACTACCTTCAGGTGGCCGCATACAATGACATTTTGAACGTCAGTCGGTTAAATCCCGGACAAAAAATCATCTTCCCACCTCTATCCTAATGGCAGCATCACCTTTACACGATAAAATGGACCTACCGACCTTCACTGTCAAGGTGGGAGGAAGTGCAATTAAAGATTACTATCAGGTCACCAACATCACCGTAGAAAAAGAAATCAATAAGATCAGCAAAGCAGAGGTGACGCTGATCGATGGCAATCCGGCAGATCAAAACTTTGAGCTCAGCGAAACAGAGGATTTTGTTCCGGGAAACGAAATTGAAATTGACATGGGCTATCATTCCGATGAAAGTTCCGTCTTTCAGGGCATCATCACTTCCCAGCAAATTAAGGTAAGAAGCACCCGGTCAAAGTTGCTTTCGGTGATTACCGTCAAATGCTCAGATAAAGCCATTAAACTAACCTCAGGGAGGAAAAGCGCGACCTACGAAGAGCAGACCGATAGTGACGTGATCACGAGTATTATTTCAGACGCAGGTCTGGACAAATCGGTAGAGGCATCTGACTACACCCACAAGAAGGTCGTTCAGTTTGATTGTTCCGATTGGGATTTTATTCTGTCCCGAGCAGAGATCAATGGCTTTCTGGCAATCTGTGAAGACGGCAAGCTTCAGGTTGCACCCCCTGCGCTCTCCGGTTCAGCCGCTTTGGAGCTGACTTATGGAGTAGACGTCATCGACTTTCAGGCAGAACTCGATGCCAAGTCGCAATATGCCTCCGTTAGCTGTTCCGGCTGGGACAGCACCGAAAAAGAGGTGACCAATGGCGTCTCCGAAGAGCCGTCAGGAAACGATATTGGCAACATTTCAGGGAAAGACCTTTCATCTGTCCTTTGGTCCGGTAAGATGGAAATGTTGACGGCCAGCCCGGAGTCCACTCCGGTGCTGAAAGCCTGGGCAGATGCCAAGCTTCAGAAGGCCCGCCTGGCCAGAATCACCGGTTATGTGACCATTCCCGGTAGCTCCCTCGCCAAAATAGGTACGCTGATAACGTTAAAAGGATTTGGAGCACGATTTAACGGGGACGCATACATCTCTAAAGTGGTGCATACCATTGAAAGCGGAAACTGGACCACCTACATCGGGTTTGGGTTGTCGCCGGAGTTTTTTCAAGAAACCAGAAAGCTGGAGTCGCCACCTGCTGCCGGACTCTTACCCGGAGTTTCAGGTCTGCATGCAGGCATTGTCAAGCAGATCCATGAAGATCCGGATGGAGAATATCGCGTGTTGGTAGACGTGCCGTTGATGGACGCATCCGGAGACGGCATCTGGGCGAGGATGTCTTCGGACTATGCCTCCAGCGAAGTAGGAAACTACTTTTATCCCGAAGTATCTGACGAAGTGATTCTTGGGTTTTTAAATGAAGACCCGCGTTTTCCGGTCATTTTGGGTGCCTTGTATGGAAAGAAGTCCAAGCCCCCGTTTACACCAGATGAAGAGAACACGAAAAAAGGGATCAAGACAAAAAGCGAACTGCAACTGACCTTTGACGAAGAAAAAAAGGAAGTGGTGATCCAGACACCGGGTGGGAATGTTGTGACCATTAGTGACGATGCAAAAGGAATTACCATGGAAGACCAAAATGGAAACAAAGTGGAGATGAACGATAGCGGCATTACGTTGGATAGCTCCAAAGACATCAAGATATCAGCAGGAGGTAAGTGCAGCATATCTGCCACGTCTGATATCGATATTTCCGCTACGGGAGACGCCAGTCTTACCGGAAACAATGTATCCGCAAAGGCCAACCTGGCATTAAGCGCAGAAGGTACTTCCCAGGCATCATTTAAAGCATCCGGTGTATTGGAAGTGAAAGGAGCGATGGTAAACATTAACTAACCCGGAAGTAAGAATGAACAATGAAACGATGTTTTAAAAACTTAAACAGACCGACTTATGCCCCCTGCAGCAAGACTTACTGATATGCATACCTGCCCGATGCAAACGCCGGGCGTGCCCCCCATACCACACGTAGGAGGCCCCGTCATTGGGCCCGGTGTTCCGACGGTGATGATCGGCGGGTTGCCCGCTTCCGTTGTAGGAGACACCTGCACGTGCATTGGCCCTCCTGATTCCATTGTAAAAGGGTCTTCCACCGTCATGATAGGTGGAAAGCCAGCGGCCAGGATGGGAGATACAACTGCACACGGTGGACAGATCGTGATCGGCGCACCAACCGTAATGATTGGCGGATGATGGAAGAAAAAGAATCATTTTTAGGAAGAGGATGGGAGTTTCCACCTTCGTTTGACCTGAAGCAGCGACAGTGCGCCATGGTTTCGGAAGAAGAAGACATTCGGCAAAGCCTTTTCATAATCATTTCTACCATTCCTGGTGAACGGATCATGGACCCTAAGTTTGGTTGCGAACTTACCTTTTCCGTATTTGACAGCATCGATAGTCTGGCACTCAACCGCATTCGGGACTACATCACCTCATCCATACTGAATTATGAACCCAGGGTCACACTACATGAGATCACCTACGATACCTCATTGGCATCCGATGGCGTGTTGCACATTGCCCTGGATTATACCATTAGAAAAATCAACATCCGTACGAACATGGTATATCCATTTTATTTGAGAGAAGGAAACAACATCAAAGGGATATAGACGGAAAGCGCGAATCAATGATCATAAAAGCTCCACAAGTCGTTTCGAGAATAGCCGGTACCTCTCAGGCAGACCGGTGGAACGGCCCGTTGCATCATGATCATGTGAAAATTGACGAAAGAGACCTTCCTGATCTGCTCTCATTCTTAAGAGAATATGCCAAACACATCAAATATTACGGAAAAGAAAATACGCCTCAGGGAAACTGGCAGCCGTTTCTGGATAGTGACCTGAGTGTGCTGTTGGCAAGAATCCTCATTACCAATCCGGAGGACATCGACAAAGGATACAACAAAAAGCTGAAGGCCTTTGAAGACGAAATGGAGGAATGGGAAAGTCGCAGGCTGCTTGGCGAGTTGTTTCATTACGTGTTTAACCTCATCCGCAGGGTAGACGATAGCTACAAAAGCGCCAATCAGTACCTGATCGAAGCGCAGGACAACGAGTTAGGTGACCTGGTCCAGCACGTGATTGACCAGAAAATGGCAGATAAGTTTCAGGATTTTAAGCAACTGGTCCATCACTGCATCGAGCTGCGCATTCTTTCTTTTGACCTGGAATCACTTGATCAGTTAGAAAGCATTTGGGATCGGGGAGAAGTTTCAGGAGAAATCGACCTGAATGAACCAAACACCATGGATACGTTGGCGAAAGCCGGGAAGTCGCTGACGTTTCTTTTCAAAGGGTTTTTGAGAAATGTGAGTTTAATTGTCCATTCGTCAGAGGAGTTGTTCAAAAAATCGCTGCATCATGAGCATCACGCACCACAAAATGCCTTGCTGATTGCGTTTCTGATGTTGTACCAGCACCTGAAAGAAGACATGAACGGGCTGACGCAGAAACACCTCGATTACTACTATTTCGACAGGTTACAGCAACAGTTTAGAAAATCCATACCCGATCAGGTTCATCTCAATTTTGTGCTCAACGATCACGTAGACCATCATGTGATTGAAAAAGGCACCCTTTTTAAAGCAGGCACCGATGAAGAGGGGCACATGCATTTGTATGAGTCCGAACAAGAACTTTCGCTAAGCAAAGCCTTCATTACAGACGTGAAGACACTGTATTTGTCCACTCATCCTTCCATTGTCAACCTGGACAAGTACCGGCTGATTGCCAACATCTACCAGTCAAAGATTGCGTCAGAAGACGACCCGCTCACCACGTTCAACAAGAACAATTATTCATTTGCCACCTTTGGAGAGGACGTCTATCGGAAAGGAGAAGCCGCAGACGCCGCAGAGATCGGGTTTGCCATTACCTCTCCCGTTTTGATGCTCAGGGAAGGATATCGAAACCTGGTACTAAGTTTTAAATTTAACCTTCGGTCCATGACCTCACTGGTTTCCTTTCTGGAGGACTTTCATAAGGATCAGGACCTCACACCTGACACGGCATTTAACCGGATATTTGCCAACGCCTTTGACATTCACCTGTCGACTGAAGAAGGATGGTTTATGGTGGAAGACTACCAGGTAGCTCCAAAAGAAGACTGGGCCGATGCGACGTTTAAGTTTTTTTTGGATCTGGACATCACTGCGCCACCCATTTTACCCTTACCAGAGGATCATGAAGACCATGCCTCCTTTCAGGCCCAATGGCCCATCATTAAAGTCACGCTAAATACGACAAAATCCATGTACGCCTATTCCTATTTGCGCGACCTGCAAATTGAGGAGTGCAAGGTGGAGGTAGACGTAAAAGACATCAAAGACGTACAAGCCTTTAATGACATCGGGAAACTGGACGTAAGCATGCCTTTTTATCCATTTGGCACCACTCCCGGTATCGGTTCATACCTGTTGGTAGGTTATAACGAGCTGTTCATAAAGCAGCTGGAGTCACTTTCCTGCACCATCGACTGGCACAACCTGCCGCGGCTGGAAAATGGTTTCGAAGCGTATTACAAACGCTATGAGGAAGAGATCACCAACGATTCCTTTGAGGTTTCGCTCAGAGCACTGAACAACTCCCGGTTTTTTCCGCAAATCCCTAAAAACCTACAGAAGTTTCACCTTTTTGAAACGAAGAAAGTGGAAAAAGGGAAAGCCAACCTCAAAACCCTGGATACCAGTAAGGTGCTGGATCAGATTGATCTGGACGTACTACAAATCGCTCCGGACTACACCATGGAAGAACTGCCGGATTACGATAACAATACCCGTGCAGGCTATTTGAAGCTGGAAGTCGAAGGTCCGGAGATGGGGTTTGGGCATGATAAATACCCGACGCTTTTCGCAAAGGCTGCGATGGAGGGAGCAGCAAAAAAGGAACTTGCCGAACTACCCAACGTGCCATTTGCACCACAGATTCGGTCATTGAAATTAAACTACCAGGCGTCCACCAAATTGTACCTCAACAAAAACTCCACCATGAGAGGGGATCCGGCTGCGGAGGAGAAGTACTACCACATTCACCCTTTCGGTGTACGAACGACATTGAAAAATGCAGTACCTGAGATAGATCACTTACTGCCTCACTTTGCGTACGATGGAGATTTGATTTTGGGGTTCAAAGCGTTGCCTCAAAACGAAACCATCACCATTTATTTCGAGCTCGAAAAACGAGTAGAAAACCGGATCAATGTACAAAGACCGGTAGTGGTCTGGCAGTACCTGGTAAATGATGAGTGGCAGGACTTTAAGAAAAATGAGGTGATTTTCGATTCTACGAATGGATTTACTGTATCGGGAATCGTCAAGCTGTTCATCCCTTCCCTGATCTCTACGGAAAATCACATCCTGCCGTCAGGAAAATATTGGATTTCTGCTAAAATAAGAGGAGATGTCAACCTTATTTCACGTACGAAAAGCATCTACCCTCATGCGGTGACTGCTGCCTGGACTCCTCCGAAAGAAGGTAGCGAATGGAGTACCCATATTCCACCGGAGACCATTCGCGGTTTTTTGACCCCTCAGTCTGAAGTAGCCAGCGTCTCACAGGTGGCCCGATCATTTTCCGGGGTGCCAAAAGAAAACCGGAGGCGGTTCTATGCCAGGGTGAGTGAGACGCTCAGACATAAAAACAAAGCAGTCGCACCCTGGGATTATGAACACCTGGTACTTGAGAAATTTCCCTTTCTTAGCCACGTAAAGTGCATCACGCCCATAGAAAGCAAAGACACACTGGAGGCAGGAGAGGTGATGGTTGTCGTTGTTCCGGGCATCGTGAAAAACGAGCACTTTTACTTGCCCCGATGCAACTACAACACACTAGATGAAATCAGAAATTTCCTGGAGCCTTTGGTGAGTCCTTTTGTCCGGCTAAACGTCACCAATCCGGTATACGAGTGGGTCAAGATCAGTTGCAAACTTCAGTTTAGGGACAAAATGCGAAAGGGCGAATACATCAGTCAACTAAACGAAGACGTCCGAAAGTTTCTTTGTCCCTGGTTTTACGATTCCTCTTCGGAGATGCAATTTGGCAGTAGCATCAGTCATGAAGAGATCTATACCTTTCTGGAATCCCTGGACTACATCACGTTCATGACCAGCTTTTCCGTCATCATCGTTCATGACGATGAAGAGAAATATGCATTGTCAGATTCCACACAATTAGCCAACAACAGGCAATTGGAGTCCAGTAAGCCCTGGAGTGTGCTGGTCCCTATGGACAGTCATCATGTAATGGTGTTGGATCAGGCCATTCACGAAACGTCAAGAAAGGCAGCCATCGAAAACATGCAGCTGGGACAAGACTTTGTAGTGACAGCAGAGACCGTATCGGAAGAAGAAGATGCCTCCGATGACGACAATGATGACTATTTTGTCGTAGAAATTGATTTAATTCCTTAAACCGCTCACATTATGCCAGTCTATAATCGAGTAACGCTTAAAAATTTCTTCAAGAACGGGTCCAGCCCAACGCAAGCTCATTTTTGGGATCTGATCGATTCTTCCATCAATAAAATAGACGATGGATTTGCCAAAGGCATTAACGATGGCCTGCAACTCTCCCCACTGGGTAAGTCAAAGAAATTGATGAGTTTTTACGAAAACGTACGAGACGAAAAAGCAGACTGGCAGGTACTCATCAACCCGAAGGAGTCTGTCAAGGGACTAAGCGTAGCCAACGAAGAAGGAAAGAGTTCGCTCTTTTTTGATAAAAGCGGCAAAATCGGAGTGAACACCGTCAAACCCCAGACGAGGCTGGATGTGAGAGGGACAACGGCATCGAAGGCCCGGATCGGAACGTACGCCATCAATCAGGTACCCGCGGACGCCCAGTGGCATTCGATCGTAGATGGCCTCACCGGCTGTCACTGTTTTGAAATCGTAGCCAAAGCAGAGGGAGCGCCCAAAAAAGGGAGGTATGCGATGGCCCATGCGATCGCCGTGAGTTGCTACGGAGCACCCAGCAGCAAAGTGAAGATAACACAGTCTTTTTACGGACACTTTCGCCATCGCATCAAATTCAGGTGGCGGGGAAGTGCAGAAAATTATCGGCTGGAGATGAAAACATTACGACACTATAACGACGACTCTATGATCAGGTACCACGTGTGTAACTTGTGGGACGATCAGGTCTTTAAACGATAAAGTAATCAGCTATTTCATAGTGATCCAGCCTTTATGCCAATAGCGTCAGCATCCATAGCGAGGGACCTCCAGCTTCCTAAAAGCCAGGACTACCACTTTCTCAGAAAGGAGGGGATCAGGCTGTTGCAACAGCTATCGGGGGCCATATGGACGGATTACAACGCACACGATCCGGGCATGACCTTATTAGAGCAGGTGTGCTTTGCCATTACAGACGTTTCATACCGTACCCATATAGACATCAGAAACCTGCTGTTTTCAGATGACAGAGAAGTACGTAAGGTTTCGGAGTCCAATGCGCTGTATCATGCCAGTGAGATTTACCCGACCGGACCTGTTACGGTTTCTGATTACAGGATCCTGATTATCGATCAGGTCAAAGACGTTAACAACGTCTGGGTGAGTCCGGTTAAAAATCATCCATTAGGGATCGAAGGGCTTTACAACGTCACCATTCAGGTGTCATCAGATGTGCATAGCGAAATCGAATATCAACGCATCACCGATGAAGTACATAAGCTACTTGCTGCCAACAGAAACCTCTGCGAAGACGTCCACGAAGTAAAAATACTCAAGCCGGTTTCCATCACCATCAACTGCACCATCGATACCCAATCGGAGATGGGAGGAGAAGAAGTGCTGGGAGAGGTCCTGTATCGGTTGCATCACTATTTCAACCCTGCGATTCATTTTCATACCTTCGAAGAACTGATCGAAAAGGGGCTGAGCCTGGAGGAGATCTTCAACATCCCTTCGTTCTCAAGTGGATTTATTCTGCCGGGACAATTGCATCATAAAAGAAGAGAGTTGCACGCCAGTAAGATCCTCGAAACGATTTCTACCGTAAAAGGCGTTCGAAATGTGAGTGGACTGGTGGTAAAGAAAAACGGCATCAGAATGGGAGGAAACTCATTTGAAATTCATGAAGATGAGTTTGCCCTGATGGATGCAGCCAACCTCAGCACCATCTCTTTGACAAAGGCCGGCATCCCCTACGATTACGATGCATCCATCGCCCGTCATCTGTACGAGGTAAAACAGGACAAAGACAAAAGCAGCTACAAATCCGGGGTGATTTCAACGTTGGAAGAAAAAAGGAGCTTTTTCCCGTTGAAGGAGATGGCAGATTTTTCCTCCGTACAGAATACGTTGCCGGGTATTTATGGATTGGGCAGGTTTGGCTTACCGGAAACAGCAGACCAGTTTCGGAGGGCAAGAGCAAAACAGTTGAAGGCGTATCTCCTGCAGTTTGATGTGATCCTGTCCTGTCATTTAGTGCAGTTGCAAAACATTAGAAACCTGTTCTCACTCGATGAGCTTTTTGCTCCTACGTATTTTGGGAAGTTACCCGTGGACTTTCCCGGCCTCGATCAACTTTTGATCCATGCAGATAAAGAAGGAGGGCAATCGGTAACGGGGGACGAAACGCTTCAGGAAGTGCTGGGCCGGTTTGATAATCACCTCGATCGAAAAAATAGAATTTTGGATCATCTCCTGGCCAGGTTTGGTGAGCGATTTCTGGGAGACAATGGACAGGTAAAAAGTTTGTTTAGCTTCTATCGGCTTCAGGAAAGCATCAGAAGCCAGACCATGGAGATCAAAGCCAACTTTCTGAAAGAATACAAGGAAATAAGCCGGTACCGGTCGCGGGCATTCAACTACCTCGAAGACGCCATCGACACCGATAACATCCCGACCTTTAAGAAGAGGGTATGTTACAAGCTCAACATTCAAAACGCGAAACAACGCTCGCTGACCCACGCTTACGGCAACCTGAACCTGACCATTAGAAAGTCTAAGGGCGGAGAAATAGAAAAAAACACGGTCACCACCCCGAGAGGAGCCAACCTTTCATATGAAGCGTTGTCCAACGCGACCAAAGTCACTTTTCTCATAAAAGAAAGAAAGACCCTCGAATATTTATTGCTCTACGGGTCCAACCAAAACAACTACCGGATCATAAGTGCGGACGACCGGACGTTTCTGGTGCTGTTTCAGGCGGAGGAAAACGTAAATCCGGTCAAAGTATTTCAGGCAGACACGGTAGAGACCGCCAAGGAGTACATGGAGCGTCTGGTTGCTTATTTCGAAAAGCTGAGTCTTGAAAATGAAGGATTCCATGTGTTGGAACATGTTTTATTGCGCCCTTACAGTGACGAGCAGTACCATTTTGATGTCCTGGATAGTCGGGGTGGCGTATTACTTAGCACGTTAAAAACCGACAGTTTTGAAAACCAGAAGGCGCAATCAGAAGATGTCATTATTGCGGGACTTAAAAGAAGTAATTACACGCGCGTACAGCAAAATACGGGGGAGCACACCATTATCCTGAAATATGGTAAAGACAAAAAAGTAAAATCAAGAGAAGTATACCCTTCAGAAGAGTCGGTCGTACATCAGATCTCAGAAATGATCAAGTATTTCAAAGAGCTGCAGCACCAACCGTTACTGATTCAGGAGCGGATAGACATGAAGCCGGCAAAAACGGAGAGCTTTCAGGTAGGGAAGGATTTTTATAATAATCAGTTAAGTATTATTTTACCTCTTTGGATACCCAGGTTTCAAAACGAAGAGTTTGCGTTGATTATGGGCAAATGCCTGTTGGAGAGTTTACCTGCCCACCTCGGAGCGAACTGGGTGTGGCTTGGCATAGAAGAAATGAAAGATTTTGAGTCCGTTCATAAAGAGTGGTTGAATCAACGTCAGATGCCTGATGTTGACTGGATCAAGCTGGATAGCCTCTCCCAAAGACTAATTCGGTTTCTTAACCCAGCGGACGAATGAGCAATAGAACCCGGAAAAATCGAGTAAAAGATGCGTTCAATCCTTTTCCGGGGATGAGAAGTTACTCGATGGAAGAAGCCGGGTACTATAGCTACGACAAAGAAGTACTTCAGGAATCGTTGACCAAATTGATGGATCATCAATTCCTTGCACTGTTCGGCACCAATGGCTCCGGAAAAGCTTCCTTTGTCAACTGTGCCATCTTACCTGCTTTAATTAAGGACCGAATACCCGGAAAGGGAGGAGATACCTGGGACTACCTGATCATGAGGCCGGGTACAACTCCGATCTGGAACCTCGCGTATGAGCTGACCAACTGTGCAGCCTTTGAGAACAGTGAAAAACGAGACGTAGACTCGGTGCTATCCATTGAGAAATTGCTTTCGGAAAACGTGTCAGGGCTGTTGGAGTTGTTCGAAAACTACCCCCTCAAAAGAGGACGCAACCTCTTCATTTTCGTCAAAAACCTGGAAGACCTGTTCGTATTCAAGGAACTGTATAAAGATAGAGAGTGTACCACGAAATTCATTAACCTGATCCTGAAGTTTCTATCCAAAAGAAGCTATCCGGTGTACTTCTGTTTTTCCATTTCATCCGATATCCAGCGTGAGGCCGCCTCTTTTCCGGGCCTGCTAGAGGTCATTAACAAAGGCACCATCCTGTTACCCGAGATTAACGGAGACCAGTTTTTGCACCTCTTTAGTGAAGGGATACGTAAAGCGCGGGTAAAAGAAGAACCGGGCCTTTCTGCCCAGATGCTGGAAGATTTTGAACACTACCTGCCAGGCAACTATGAAGCCCAACATGTGCTGAACGTGTTAATGTACGAATGGGCGTCCACCGCTGCAGAAGACGACGAACTTAAAATACAGCATTACCGACGTATTGGTACGTTATACCATGCACTCGACCAATCGGCAGAATACGTGTACCGATTGCTGACCAATAAACAAAAAAGTATTTGTGAGTGGATCTTCCGCACCATCACTCAGATAGGGGTAAACCAAAGGAGAAGAGGTGTATCCATTGGAGACCTCAGTAAAATTGCTCGTTGTAGCTCAGATGAGGTGATTGAGGTCATTGAAAAATTCAATTCGTTTTACGTCTACCTCATAGAGCAAGTAGAGACGATGGATATGGAATACCGGCTGACCGCATTTGATGAGCTGGTAGATGAGCTTTTTTCTTCACTGAACAGTCACTCCATCGTCACGATCAAAAGCCTCCGGCTGGTCAATGGCTGGAAGAGACTGCATCAATGGGTACAGTTGGAACAGAAATACGCAGGGGTCTATCAACAATTGGTAGGATATGCGCTCGCTCACACCACATTTGATGAAAACGGGCATAGAAAAAAGGGGTTTCTCGTAGATCAGGAGCTTCAGCAGGTAAGAGAGTGGCATGAAGAAGACCAGCCTAGTACGACTTGGGCAGCAAGGTATTCCCCACATTTTGAGGAAGCCATTGATTACCTGGAGAGCAGCGTTAAGGACCAGAGAAAAAAGAAAAGGCGGGAAGAGTTGAGGACGAAGTTGAGTGAAGGAAGAAGAAAAACGATTCTTGTCGGGGCCATTGTGCTGTCCGTTGTTTTTTGTATCGTGGGAGTATTTATCGGATCACTTTTGATAAAGGAAAAGAAAGCAAGTGAGTTGCTTAGAATCAAAGGATTGAAGATCGACTACTTTCAGGACCTGGATTCGCTCAGGGTGTTGTACATGAATAGTCTGCAAGACATCGACTCGGCACAAATTGACTTAATGCGAGCAGGTGCCATCAGATACCAAGCCGCCAATCACCGAGCGGATAGCATGCTCGCCTACGTTAAACGGATCATTCTTAAAGACTCACTCTGTAAACGAAGCATACGTATGACCATCTCGGCACTTCGAAATGACCTTGACTCCGCCAAGACCAACTGGGAGGCCATGTCAGATGAGGAAATACAGGGAAGGATTGCAGAACTTCGAAGCCACGATTTCTGTGACATTCTACACAACCAATGCCTCGATCAGTTAGCCTATTTCGAAGCGGCAGAAACCATTTGTGAACGAAGAGAAGAAGAGTAAATCGGAAGTTGGATATTGTATTTTAGCTGAAAGCGTATAACGAAGAAAAACCCATTTAGAATGAAGTTTCCAAATGGGTCCAATAAAAGGTTACGAGTTAAAATAATAACTGAGATCCGGCATAGGGGATGAATACAGCATACGTATTCCCATTTTGTCGTACCACGCGCCAGGTTGGACGGTTTTGGTTAATAATGCTATTAAAACTAGGCCTTTGTCTAATTTGATTAATTGCTCTATTGAGGATTTGCCATCGGATAAACTGCTGGCTTACCACAGTTACTCTCGCTGCACAATTTGCACGAGAGCAGACAGCAACAACAGACTCTTCATCTTCAATAGTAACCAATTCTTCGTCATTTTCCTGACAAGAAAAACATAGAGCCATAATGGCAATCAGTAGGAATGATTTTAATGTGTACATCATAATATTTGTTAATTAATTGAGTAGCAAGAGTACAGGTATTTATATGAATAATTGTGGATTTAATTGGATTGTGCAGTTAATGTCTAGTCTAATTAAAACAGTTATTCTTAATTAATCCCGGTTTGGCGGGAGATGCGTCTCCGCCGAATGATTTTTTCACTAAAGGCCTGAATAATCCATCTGTAAAGGTCTTTGATTTAATCACAGATTTTTTACTACTGATCGAAACAAATGATAAAATGTAGCGCTTTGGTTTAATTTCGTGCGTTATCATATGCAAATCATCATGACGATTATCGTAGTAGCATGAGTTGCAAGATTCTTGTCAAAAGATGAATAAAATGTCACTGTTTGAAATTATCTCCCTTCGAATTGTTTTTTTGGTCACCGCGATTACGTTTTCACAAACAGCCTTCTCGCAAGAAAATACCGTCGGAATAAATACCGAAAACCCCAATCCCAATGCCGTATTACATTTAGTTTCTCCAAACGGAAACCAGGGGTTAATGATCCCACAGTTGACAGCAGCGCAACGGGACAATATGACGTTGGGAGTCGATGAGACGGGTTTGTTGATTTATGTCACGGATAATGCCGTCTTTTACTTCTGGAATGGTACCACTTGGGAAGCGGTGTCCAATACAGATGCACAAACATTGGATAACGTATTGGCTTTAGGTGCTGACGCAGGAGGCAATCGAATTGAAAACATGGGTGACCCGGTAGATGCTCAAGACGCAGCCACAAAAAACTACGTAGACAACCTTCCCGATGTAGACAATCAGGACTTAACGTTGGCCGGTAACACGCTCTCCCTGACCAACGACGCAACAACGGTGGATTTGTCGGGCTACTTAGACAACACCGATGCGCAAGACCTGACGCTTGCTGGTACGACGCTTTCGTTGACGGGCGATGCGACGCCGGTAGACCTATCCACGATCGCGAATACAGACAATCAGGACTTAACATTGGCCGGTAACACGCTTTCACTGACCAACGATGCGACAACGGTGGACTTGTCAGGCTACTTGGACAACACCGATGCGCAAGACCTGACGCTTGCTGGTACGACGCTTTCGCTGACGGGTGATGCGACGACCGTTGACCTTTCTACGATCGCGAATACAGACAATCAAGACTTAACGTTGGCCGGTAACACGCTTTCACTGACCAATGACGCAACAACGGTGGATTTGTCGGGCTATTTAGATAACACCGATGCGCAAGACCTGACGCTTGCAGGGACGACGCTTTCGCTGACAGGTGATGCGACGACCGTTGACCTATCTACGATCGCGAATACGGACAACCAGGACTTAACGTTGGCCGGTAACACGCTCTCCCTGACCAACGACGCAACAACGGTGGATTTGTCGGGCTACTTAGACAATACGGATGCCCAAGACCTGACGCTTGCAGGTACGACGCTTTCGTT
>JBCCXH010000025.1:0-21316 GCA_039192005.1 Bacteroidota bacterium | reverse complement strand
GTTTATTTGTTCTACAAATTAGTAACTAAAACATTGTGAAAGAAACAAAAATTGGTGATTTTGAAGAGACCATCTTATTAATCGCCGGCATTCTAGGTGAGGATGCTTATGCATTTCGAATCGCAGAAGCGTTTGAAGCTCAAACCAACCGATCGGTTTCTATCGGCTCTGTTCACTCTACGCTCACCCGGCTGGAAGAGAAGGGCTTTATGACATCCGAAATGGGCAAGGCAACCAACGAACGTGGGGGCAGAAGAAAGCGCATTTTCACAATCACCGCGGCAGGACATCATGCGCTGAAAGCGTCGCGTGATTTTAAACAGTCTCTTTGGAGTCAGTTTCCGGCATTTGCTAATACTAACTAAAACCATCACGATGGTCTGCTTCTCATGAACACAAATAGGATGTCCTAAACAACCCGATGTAGCAACCTCAAAACAGTAAAATGATGCATTCAAAACCGCCGAAAGTGGCTGAAAAATTACTTTCCCTTTTCCTAAAGGAAGAGTTCATAGAAGAAGTATTGGGTGACCTTGATGAAAAATTTCAACAAACGCTGGAAAAAACATCACGGAGAAACGCCAGGTTCGGCTACTGGTACCAGGTCATCAACTACCTGAGGCCATTTGCATTTAAGTCCTTTAAATCAACTTTTATCTTAGAAACCATGACGACAGACCATTTCAAAATCAGTTACCGATTCCTAACCAGAAATAAAGGCTTCTCTATTATTAACATTGGAGGCATTGCACTCGGGATGGTGGTTTCGCTACTTATTAGCTTATGGGTCCATGATGAGTTGTCGTTCAATATGCATTTCAAAAAGTATGACCGCATTGTACAGGTTTATCGCAAGGATATCTCTGAAAAGGGTGAAGTAAGCATCAATACCTCCATGGTTGGGCAGGCGGGAATCTTTATGAAAGAACATTTCTCTTCTATTTTTAACCGCGTCACCATGACATTCTTTCGGGAGAGGCCGCAACTATTAACGGTAGGCCGTCAGTCGTACGATCAGAAAGGTTATTTTTTTCACCCGGATGCGCCAGATATGCTTTCGCTGGAGATGGTAAGCGGCACACGAAATGGAATTGATGCCCCGGATGGAATCTTGCTTTCCGAATCATTGGCCCACACGTTTTTTGGCGACCAAAACCCCATTGGAAAGCTGGTAAACTTAAACGTTCAGAAAGACCTGCTGGTAACAGGGGTTTTTAAAGACCTACCCAAAAATGGCGCTTTTGCCAATGCGTCCTTTATCGCTTCAATGGAGCTCATTTACAACGAACAAAATCCGTATAGCTGGCACAACCAAAACATGCGCATATACGCCGAGCTTAAGGAGGGCGTCTCTGTAGAAACGGCATCTGAAATGATAAAGAACATGATGGACTCACACGGATCAACTCCTGAAAATGAGTCCCGGGAGCTTTTTCTGGTTCCCATGAAAGACTGGCACTTGCACGCAGCGTTCGAAGCAGGTTTTCCGGTGCTCAGTAAGCGGATGCAATTCGTCATCATGTATTCGATCATTGGTGCCATCGTGTTGTTATTAGCATGCATCAATTTTATGAATTTGAATACCGCACGTTTTCAAGACCGGGGGAAAGAGGTAGGGGTACGAAAAATATTGGGCTCTCAAAGGAAACAGCTCATCTCTCAATTTTTGACCGAGTCCATGTTGTATGCATTTGCTTCCTTTATTTTATGTCTCCTCATCGTTTGGTTTATCCTACCCTGGTTCAATACACTTTCAGGTAAGGACCTCACCATCCCGTGGACACATCCGGTCTTTTGGTTGATCGGTCTCTCTTTCACCTGCCTGACAGCGTTTCTTGCCGGAAGTTATCCTGCGCTGTTCCTTTCGTCTTTCCGCCCGATCAAAGCACTCAATGGGCAACTAAAGCAAGGAGTTCGCAGCGTTCGTATGCGTCAGGTTCTGGTCGTGTTTCAGTTTACCATTTCTATCCTTCTGGTCATTAGCACCATTACCGTGTATCAACAAATTCAACATGCAAAAGCAAGGCCCGTCGGATATGATCAGGAAGGGTTGATTACCGTCAGAGGCCGTACAGTCGAATTCATTGAAAAATATGAAACGCTGCGCGAAGCGTTGAAGGGTACCGGAATGGTGGAAGAAATGGCAACGGCCAATTACCCCCTTATGACTACTCTTGGGAATAATGATGGGTTTAAGTTAGAAGAGACCAATGAACGCTATGATTTTTCGTTTAATACCATTTTCGTCTCACCGGAGTATGGCAAAGCGCTGGAATGGGAGCTCCTTGCCGGCAGGGACTTTTCCAGAAATCATGGCGATGAATCTCAAAATATCATTATCAGTGAGTTAGCGGTAGAAAAAATGGGGCTAAAAGACCCGATCGGAAAGCGGTTAAGCGCTTCATGGAGCTTTAGAGGAAGGAAAAAGGAGCTGACGATCATCGGGGTAGTCAAAGACATGATCAAGGGATCACCCTATGAGCCTGCCAGGCCTTTGATGGTGTTTGCTTCCAGACAAGCGGAAAGCTTTTTATTTATTCGGATAAAAGAGGGTAAGCCATACATAGACGCGCTACCGGCAATCGAAGAAACGTTTGAAAGCGTACTTTCAGATCATCCGTTTCACTATGAGTTTGTGGACGACAGCTATGCACTGAAATTTCAGGAAGAAGAAAAAACCGGTAGCCTTGCAGCACTATTTAGCGGAGTGGCCATCCTGATTAGCTGTTTAGGCTTATTTGGACTTTCTGCATTTGTGGTAAGCCAACGAACAAAAGAAATAGGTATTCGCAAAGTGTTGGGAGCGTCTACCCTCAACTTATGGAAGTTGCTTTCTTGGGACTTTTCACTGTTAGTTTTCATTTCCTTTGCGTTAGCCGTTCCTATTGCCTCAGTCTTACTCTCCAATTGGTTGGAAAGTTATGAGTATCGGGTTGAAATCGGATGGTGGGTATATGCCGTCTCGGGGTTGGGTAGCATCGTGATTGCCTGGTCTACCATTAGTTTTCATTCGTTGAAGGCTTCTTTTACCAACCCGACCGATTCATTAAGAGCAGAATAAATGAAGGAAGATAGATGGCCTTATAAGTTTTCAAAATCAAAATGAGCTAGTGATGAGATTCCGGCTATTTTTCTTTCAAAATCGCCTTCAAACCTGAGTTCGGTTAAAAATCTCGCCTCAGTTTGACCGCGGCGGACCGTTTGATTTCAAGTAGGTTTTTTGCCAAAGTCTTGAAGGAATATCTGGATATTTCAAAGGGATTTGGTGAAATTTATGCCAAAATCAGCGGTTCGTCGCACGATCAAATCTTTCCAAGACAAATCATCTTCACGTCATTTTTGCTTCAAAAATTTATCAAAAGGATCCATCATTCTTCAAAATTTTCAAAACAAAACTGCCATAAATATGAATTGCTGAGGTTGAGATTTTTAATCAATCTCAGGTTTCAATGAAAGAAAAATGCCGGAATGACTACTCAATTATTTTTTTCATCCATTCAAAAGATAGCAACTCGGACTATAAGTGAGAATCAAACCGAGTAAAAAACAACGCACGTCTCCCCGTTCTATTTAAGTGCCTTATGTTTGAAAGGATGGGCTATTTGATTTTCTTTCCTTCATACCTCCAAAATTGAATTCCAGTAACATCGGTACCTTCAAAAAGAAACGTATAATACGTTCCGCTATTCCGATTAAAGTATGAACTATCCGTTTCGGGAAGCAACATAATTGGTTCGTCTGTAAATGCCCCATCTATTTCCAATCCATTTTCCTTTATCGAGACATTTGCTTCCCCCAGTTCTGGAAAGAGATAAGTTCCCACGAAAGGTGTGCGTTCTTCTATTGATTTACTCACTACTTTGCGGGTCATCGGTTGGACGCCCGGCAAGTTGTATTCTTTGGCTATGCTTAACAAAATTTCCTGAATGATGCTGCCATTATCCGAATTGACCATAATTACTACCGCTACCGGTTCTTTTTTCCATGCGGTCAGGTTGGCTCTAAATCCTTCATCTGCTCCCCCGTGACCAAAAGTATGCTCACCAACGTGGGGACCAAGCCCATAATCATTCAGGCCTGACGTAAGCATCTCATTTACGGTCTCTTTTTTTAAGAGTCCATCTTCCTTTTTCTGATAGGTTTTCTGAATTTCCTGGGCCCAGCGTATGAGTTGCGATGGAGTGGTCCAAAGGCCGGCAGCAGCCATTTCAGGGTAGATTGGCCATTTACCTTCCACCTCCTCGCCACCAGCCCGATAACCGGTTGCGGCAATTGAATGATACTGTTCTGGTAATGGGTTTTTAAACGTACTGGACGTCATTCCAAGAGGGGTTAATACGTTCATCTGCATCAGGTCCGGGAATGGTTTTTTTTCAAGGTCCGTCATCATAAGCTGCATGATCGTGTATCCCCCTCCGGAGTACATCCAACTTTCACCAGGCTCTTTGTATACACGTACTGAATCGGTGTTGCCCTGACCATCCAGCACTTCAACCACACTCGGAATGGTATCTCCTTTATCGTATCCCGGAAATCCCCAGACGGTTAACCCTGCTGTGTGATTCAATATCCTTCGAGTGGTCACTTTTTCCTTTTCTGTAAAGGCATTATCCGGGAGCTTCC
The DNA here is from genome assembly GCA_039192005.1 of Bacteroidota bacterium. GTDB lineage: Bacteria > Bacteroidota > Bacteroidia > Cytophagales > Cyclobacteriaceae > Ekhidna. Next base: position 16,693 of record JBCCXH010000025.1, on the reverse strand, counting down.
AACTCATCAGGTAGGCGTTTACATTAGCATCCAAATTGAGTCTTCCTTCTTCGACCAGTTGGTGTGCGCGGATGGCCGCTACTGGTTTGCTTATTGACCCGGCCAGGAACATTGTCTTACTGGTTACCGGACGATTTTCTGAACTGTCCGCCATTCCATAACCTTTGGCCCATTCGAGTTGCCCTTCGTTAATGACCGCAATGCTGACTCCCGGAATGCCCAACTCTTTGAGTCGCTCTTCAATAGCATAGTTGGGTATGCTGTCCCCTTGAATTTGGAGGTTGGGCTGTAGTCCGTTTTCTATTCTAGCTATTCTTTCACTCAGAAGCTTATGATCCGTTGTGGACTGTGGAGCGCAACCAATCAGAATTAACAGAAGAAAAGTTGGAATAAGTGTTTTCATCGTGTGTTAGTAATTATGTGGAAGAATAAGAACGCCTGGATTTATTTTTATTTTCAACCCGTACGAAGCTAAGTGATTTTCAATGCGATGCAAAACGTTTGACTGGCCACCAAATGCCGATCTGACTTACACGGGTAAGTTTCAATTTTCACCTCTCGATTGCATCAGCTTCCCTTTCAAATCAGTTAGTGATTCCAACGAACAGCAGGCCATTATCTGGGTGACTAGCCAGAACCTCAAGGTTTGCGGGATGCTCCTTATCTCACCAGTTGTTGGCCCAAAGCTTGCCTGATTGGCGCCGCTGAGATTACACAAAGAAACTAATAGCATTAACCAGGTACTCAGAGCCGACTTTAGTAAGCAACCCGGTTAATGCTTTTAAATGGACTAATAATTCACCGCTGCGGCAGCGTTGAGGTTGCCCCATCCAAACTTTGAGTTTCGGTTAGGATACAGATCCGCTGTATTTCGCATTCGGGTCAACACCTGATTTCTATTCATAGATGGGTTCTTAGCCCAAACCAACGCCGCGATCCCGGCAGCCGTTGCCGTCGCCACAGATGACCCGCCGACTGTGGAGGGTTGCTTACCGGACATGGCCAGCGTTAAGGCATGCCGATTGGTCCCAGACCGCTCCATTTCTATTGTAAAATCTACTTTTTTCCCTGAGTGGCAGATGTTACATCTCTTATATTGGCCTTCTTTGATTCCTGTTACCGCTACCGTCTCATTCATAGAAGCCGGAAAGATCACACCGTACCAATTGGTAAAAGACGTAGAAGTACCTGCAGCAGCAAAGATGAGCTTGCCTTTACCATACGCATACCGTACGGCATCTGCAACTTTGGAGTTGTAAAACACGTCTCCAATCGACATGCTAATGATCTTGACGTCATTTCTATTACCTAGAAAAACCAGGGCATCGGCTACACCTGTCTTTTCCTTTCCGGAATTGATCACGACATCTCCTGTTCCTCTCACTGCTATCAGGTTTGAATTGTATGCCACACCTACGGATGATCCGTCGTTACTTCTGGGTGCACTCATGACACCTGCCATGGCTGTCCCATGTCCACATTTATCATTTGGACCATCCGGGTCGGCCCACCACCAGACAGAACTGACAAAAAATCCCCTTTTTTCTACCCTCCTGCCTCTGGATAAGCCGGAATTGAAACGTCCGTTCAGATTTGCCTGATTTGGTGAAAGGCCCGTGTCGATTAAGCCAATGGTAATGTTTTTTCCCGTACTGGAGTTCCACGCCTGACGAATCCTATGCCTGTCAAAGTGCCATGAGGCTTTCGCACCGGGCGAAACCGTCACGTAGTCAGATGCCAGCATACTAAAATCAGGATCATTATTACACCCTTTTGAACTCTCTGTTCTTGCGCCACCTTCCGCTTTAAAGTCTACCTCATATCCCAGAGGCTCCAGGTAACGAACCGTCGATAAGGAACGCAATGAGGACACCATGTCAAGGGAGTAAACCTTCATGTCAAAAAATGGAAGTGACTCATGTTTCACAACGTTCAGGCCTTCCATGCCCATCTCAATACTCTGCTGTTCCGATACCCGAACCGCTTCATTGATAATGGACCCGAAGCTTCAAGCCATAAAGCCGATGTCACATTGATCTCAGAAACTCTGGAATTGACGTTGGTCTCGCCCACCGGTTGGTAACCAATCGTCAAAGTCGAATCGCTGTGTATCAACGCGCTCCAGATCACTTCATCGGAAACTTCCGACCAATGAAATGCGTCGCTCTCTTTTAAAGAACTGATGATCAACTCATCTATCTCTGCTTTGGCTACAGGGTCTTGTTGCTCCACTTCGGGAACGACTTTACGCTCGTCTGAACATGCCAGTATAAAAACCAGCAGCACCAGACTAATCTTTCTGTTTTTCATAAGTAATATGGTTGTTAGTTAGTTGATTCAAAGTACGAAACATTTGCCATAAAATCAATTTAATTATATTTTTTAGCCAAAAAATCACATTTAATTCACACTAGTTTGCCTAGTTAGTTTTTGACAGGCTTCGTTCATTGGCCTTTGGAGGGGTATGCAGAAAGCTTTATCAAATTGTTACCTTTTTAACATGCAGTTGATTTCTGCTTAATTTTGAATATTCTTGAACTCGAAATAGAAAGGGTGAATCAACTGGAGTTAAATGCGAAATACCAAGTTTTCATCAAGTCACACAAATACCATATGAACCTAATGCGCTAATGGCGAAGCACAATCAAAAAATCCTTGTTGTAGACGATGAAGAAGATATCCTGGAGCTTTTGAAATATAACCTTTCGAAAGAGGGCTACGACGTTAAAACATCAAATGATGGCATCAAGGGTGTAGAAACAGCCAAGGGTTTTATCCCTGACTTGATCCTACTGGATATCATGATGCCAAAACAAGACGGCGTAGAAACCTGTAGGCAAATCAGAGAGATACCGGAGCTATCGAATTGCTTTGTGATTTTCTTAACTGCCCGATCGGAAGAGTACTCTGAAGTTGCCGCTTTTGATATGGGAGCAGATGATTACATCACCAAACCCATCAAGCCGAGGGCGTTGGTAAGCAGAATAAATGCGTTGTTTAGGAGGGAGTCCAAGAAAAATAAGGAGTCAAATACGATCTCTGTGGGAGATTTAGTTGTGGACCGTACAAGCTACACGGTTAAAAACGGAGAAGGAAAGATCAACCTTCCAAAAAAAGAATTCGAGCTCCTCTATTTTCTGGCGCAGAATCCAGGAAAGGTCTTCAGCAGAGACGAACTTTTGCATAACATATGGGGCACTGATGTGTATGTATTGGCCAGAACGGTAGATGTTCACATAAGAAAAGTTCGGGAAAAAATCGGTGACGGGTACATTTCTACCGTCAAAGGTGTGGGTTATAAGTTCGAAGTAAACTAAGCCCTTCGTATGCAGTTCAACTCAAGGGCCATTGCCTTGCTTTTGTCTGCTTGTATTGCAGTCATTACTACTGCTTTTTTGTTGCTTGTTCCCAACGTACCGGCAACGGCTTTGATTATCGTTTTTCTTCTTTCGTTTTCTTCCTCTTACATTCTCACCCGTCTCGTATTAGAATTTTTATTTTTTCGACAGATCGTTAATATCTACGACTACCTGGATCGAATCAAAGAAGGAGGACTGGTACTGAAAGGGAAAAAGAGTGCATTTAATCCATTAAAGAGTATTTCTAAGGAAATTTTAGACTATGCAGAGAGAAAGCAGCAAGAGATTGAAAAACTAAAAGAGCTTGAGAGTTTTCGTCGGGAGTTCATTGCCGATGTATCTCATGAACTAAAAACTCCCATTTTCGCTGCTCAGGGATTTGTTCATACCCTATTGGATGGGGCCATTAATGATAAAGGGGTGCGGAAAAAGTTTTTAAGAAAAGCGGCTAAAAGCCTGGACGGACTTGACTTACTCGTACAAGATATTCTTACCATCTCCCAAATTGAATCTGGTGACATCAAGATGCACTTCGAAAATTTTGACATGGCCGCATTGTGTATAGAAGTCCTGGACCAACTGGAAGTAAAAGCTGAAAAAAAGGGAATTGCTCTCAGCCTGCCTAAAATAGTCTCCGACCCGATTATCGTCAGAGGGGATTACCGTAGGATTTATCAGGTCGTGATGAACCTGGTATCCAACGCCATCAAATACACAAAAAAAGGAGGCCAAGCCAACATTTCATTCAAAGAAGTCAACGAAAAAATTCAGATAACTGTAGAAGATAGCGGTCGCGGCATTCCCCAAAAAGACCTTAACCGCATTTTTGAAAGGTTTTATCGGGTGGAAAAAAGCAGGTCAAGGGAAAAAGGAGGAACCGGATTGGGGTTATCCATCGTGAAGCACATTTTGGAAAGGCATAACTCCGAGATCTACGTAGAAAGTAAACTGAAAGTCGGCTCGAAATTTTATTTCCATTTGGAAAAGGCAGAATACATCGAAAGAGTTTCGCTCGACGAGTACGATGAGGACGACGATTATGCATAAAACGCTAAGAAAACTAACGATTGATGACTTAATTGTTTATCAGGACGAACATTTCACGGTTATCAACAAGCCTCCTTTCTTATCTAGTCTTGAGGACCGGAACGATGCTACCAACCTACTGGAACTTGTCCGGAAAGAGATTCCTACCGCACAGGTCTGCCATCGGCTTGATAAAGAGACCTCGGGAACGATCGTTGTCGCCAACCATAACGACGCTTATAAACACTTTGCCTCGATCCTGGAGAAGCGAGAAGTAAAAAAGATCTATCATGCGGTCATTCAGGGACTTCACAGGTTTCAAAATTTTGAGGCCGATGAGCCTCTTTACACCACTTCCAATAAATCAAGAGTGGATTTCAAACAAGGAAAACCTTCTTTAACACTGGTTGAAACACTCGAACTGTTTAAGAAATATACCTTTATCAAATGTTTTCCGGTAACTGGCAGGATGCATCAAATCCGGGCTCACCTTGCGTACCATGAAGCTCCTATACTGGGAGATCGGGCGTATGGAGGTGACTTTCCATTTCTTTCCGAACTGAAGAGAAACTTCAACCAAAAGAAGTGGGAAGAAGAAAAACCCATCATCAACAGAGTCGCACTACACGCATTTAGCATCACCTTCAAATCGCTCGAAGAAGAAATTATTGAAGTAAGCGCGCCCTATCCCAAAGACTTCCAGGTCCTGATAAAGCAACTCAAAAAATTTAATTAGGAATTTGCTATTTGATTTCTGATTCTAAACGTCTATTTTTGTGTCCCTTTTTCAAGGAGAAGGATTCTGATATAATTAAAATCAAGAAAATTGGATTCTAGAAGTTATAAAACAGTATCGCTAAATAAGGCCAGTGCTGAGAAAAAATGGGTGATTGTAGACGCTGATTCTCAAGTACTTGGGAGAATGGCTAGTGAAGTTGCCAAGATGATAAGAGGAAAGCACAAACCCTCTTTCACTCCTAACATGGATTGTGGCGATAATGTGATCGTTATAAATTCAGATAAGATACGATTGACCGGAAAAAAATGGACGGATAAGCAATACGTTCGACACACGGGGTATCCTGGTGGTCAAAGAATTGAAACGCCCAGACAGGTCAAAGAAAAGTCTTCCACAATTCTTGTGGAGAAAGCAGTAAAAGGCATGCTACCAAATAATCGTTTAGGGAGACAGCTTTTTAAAAACTTGTACGTGTATGAAGGTACCGAACATCCACACGAAGCACAACAACCTAAAGAAGTAAAATTTTAAGTCTGAATGGATAGAATTAACACGCTTGGACGAAGAAAGACATCAGTAGCAAGGATCTACTTAACAAGCGGAAAAGGAGAAATCAAGGTAAATAACAAGGAGCTATCCGACTATTTTCCTTCCGAAATTCTTCAAACCATAGTAAAACAACCCCTTGTTAAAGTAGAACAAGACGGAAGCTTTGACATTCAAGTCAACGTAATGGGTGGCGGACCAACAGGTCAGGCAGAAGCCGTCCGATTAGCGATCGCTCGAGCACTTACTGAAGTAGACGCAGAGTTTAGAAGCCCATTGAAATCGGAAGGATTTTTAACTCGTGATAGCAGAATGGTAGAGCGGAAGAAATACGGTAGAAGGAAAGCGAGAAGAAGATTCCAATTCAGTAAACGATAAGCTTAAGGTATAGCTAAAATGAAAAAATTAGAACACAAAGATTTATTGGATGCAGGTGTGCACTTCGGCCACCTGACTCGAAAATGGAATCCTGCCATGGCTCCTTTCATTTTCATGGAGAAAAACGGCATCCATATCATTGATCTTCATAAAACACTGGTTTGTCTTGATCAAGCGTCTGATGCACTGAAAGGCATCGTACGATCAGGTAGGAAAGTGATGTTTGTCGCGACAAAGAAGCAAGCGAAAGAAGTGGTGGAAATGGAAGCACAGAAGCTTAAGATGCCTTTCGTTACAGAAAGGTGGTTAGGTGGTATGCTTACCAACTTCTCTACGATCCGTAAGTCATTAAAGAAAATGGCTTCCATGGAAAAAATGATGAAAGAAGAGTCTTATCAAAACCTTGCAAAAAGAGAACGTCTGATGATGTCTCGTGAAAAGGATAAGATGAGCAAAGTACTCGGTGGAATTTCTGACCTCAACAGACTTCCTGCTGCACTTTTCGTCATTGACATCAAAAGAGAACACATCGCTATAGCAGAAGCTCAAAAACTTAATATTCCTGTCTTCGGAATATGCGATACAAACTCTGATCCTAACAAAATTGATTATCCAATACCAGGCAACGACGATGCATTCAAATCGATTCAATTGATTACACGATACATCAGTGGTGCCATGGAAGAAGGGTTGTCAGAACGTAAAAAAGACAAGGAAGAGCAAGCGGTAGCAGAGCAAGAGGCGGCTAAACGAGCCGTTGACGAGGCAAAAGAAGTTGCCGAATAACCAAAGACATACAATTTCTTAATAAAAAATTGAACATTGACTCGGTGCTTATCGAAGTTTAATGTTCAATTTTTGTTTCAAAGCACTAATAACATAAATCGATAATTTAAAATGGCTATCACAGCAAAAGAGGTAAACAAACTTCGGCAAATGACCGGTGCCGGAATGATGGATTGTAAAAAAGCCCTTACAGAAGCTGAAGGAGATTTTGATAAAGCAATTGAATTCCTAAGAAAAAAAGGACAAAAGGTATCTGCATCCAGAGCAGATAGAGAGACTTCAGAAGGTGTCGTCTTTGCAAAGACAAACGAAGCAGGAAGCGAAGGTGCTTTAATCGCCTTTACTTGTGAAACTGATTTCGTTGCAAAAAATGACGAATTCCTTCAATTAGGAAACCAGATTGCTGAACTAGCATTTGCTGAAAAGCCGGAAACCATCGAGGCGCTTACTCAAATGAGCTTAGGAGATTTGACTGTTGGAGAGAAAATCGTAGAACTAACAGGTAAAATCGGAGAGAAACTGGAAGTTAAATCTTTTGAAATCCTAACCGGAGAAAAAGTAGTTCCTTACATCCATTCAAATGCCAAGTTAGGCGTACTCGTTGCATTGAAAAACGTAAACGGAACGGAAGTCATTGACGCAGGAAAGGACGTAGCCATGCAAATTGCAGCAATGAACCCGGTAGCTGTTGACAAAGATGGCGTTGATTCCACTTTGGTTGAAAAAGAAATAGAAATAGGGAAAGAGCAGGCGAGACAAGAAGGCAAACCAGAAGCGATGCTTGAAAAAATAGCCATGGGTAAGTTGAATAAGTTCTTCAAGGAAAACACACTCCTCAGCCAGGCTTTTGTAAAAGACAATAAAGTTTCTATCGCTCAGTACCTGGACGGAATCACCAAAGGACTGACCGTTTCAGAATTTAAAAGAGTTTCTATCGGTTAAAAGGTTCATAAGTTGAAACTGAAGCGTTTCACTTGTAAACGATTTAATCTCAGGATAAACATTTAAAAACAGCACCGGGCAATGCCCGGTGCTGTTTTTGTTTATGGCGTACTGGTAAACCTTTTAGTGAATCTCATATTCCACCCACTTCACTTTTCGTAATATGATTTGCCAGTATGACAGGTCGCCCCTTATTTATTTAACAAAAAACACATTTATTAAAATATATTACTTGTAGGACTTCTGTTTTTTGAAAACTCGTGGATTTTCTTAGCTAATTTCGGCCCGGATTGAAGTACTTTCATTATGAGACAAAAACTACTCAGACAAGGGGCTGACGAACTATCTTATGAAATTAGGGGCATTGTCAGAAAGGCAGAGCAACTGCAATCAATCGGGCAATCCATTTTTTGGGAAAACATTGGGGATCCTATCCAGAAAAACAGGAAGCTGACAGACTGGATGAAACAGATCATCACCAATCTCCTAATGGAAGATGAAACCTATGGGTACAGTCATTCTAAAGGGCTGCTTTCGACGCGCCAATTTTTGGCCGACCGAAACAACCAAATCGGTGGCGCTCAGCTGGATGTTGAAGACATTACCTTTTTTAATGGACTCGGAGATGCTATTGGTAAAGTCTACCAATATTTATTGCCAACTGCCCGGATCATCGGCCCCTCTCCAGCCTACTCCACCCATTCCTCTGCGGAGGCAGCACATGCAAATGATCAGCCCATCACCTACCGGCTGGACCCTGAAGACCAATGGTTTCCGGATCTGGATGACCTGTACCTCAAAGTAAAATACAACCAGGCGATTGTCGCCATTCTTGTCATTAACCCGGATAACCCGACCGGTATGGTCTACCCGCGACCTATTCTGGAAAGGATCGTTGAGATTGCTAAGGAGTTCAACCTGTTTCTGATCTTTGACGAGATCTACATGAACATCGTGTACAACAATGCGAAAACGTGCCTCATGTCGGAAGTCATCGACGAGGTACCGGGCATCAGTCTTAAAGGCATTTCAAAAGAAATCCCGTGGCCTGGCGCCCGATGTGGGTGGGCAGAATATTACAACCGGGACAAAGACCCCGACTTCAACAAACTCTGCCATACAATCGATAATGCCAAGATGATCGAAGTAAGCGCGACGACCCTGCCTCAACGGGCCATCCCTTTGATTATGAGTGACCCCAGATACCCCTCTTTTTTAAAAGAGACGAATGACCGAATTGGGAGCAGAAGCAGGTTCATGACGAACTACCTGGAAGACATCCCTTACATAAAATTCAACCTTACCAATGGCGCATTTTACAACACCATCATCTTTAAAGAAAACGTCCTGAAAAAAGGACAGTTTATGGAAATTGAGAACCCCGCGGTAAAGAAGCTACTAGCTTCCTGGCTTGCGGAAAAAGACATGCCCTTGGACCAACGGTTTGTCTACTACCTCCTCGCTGCTAAGGGGGTATGTGTCGTCCCTATCTCTGCGTTTTGTTCGGATTTATTGGGCTTCCGCATCACGCTGCTGGAAGAAAATGAATCCGAAAGGGAAACCATCTTTTCCAGAATAAAAGACGGGTTGCTGGAGTATTGTGGAGACTAATGGATATAGACCAATGGCATTACATCAACTAACCTGATGCTTTAAAAAATCACATAAAATCACCACGCTCATTCTCTTTTTTGGAAGGTATGGATTGCACACATAAAATCATTGTGGATAGTTGAAGTAGTTATTTGTGTTATTTCTAATTATTACTGTTTTTACACCAATAATTACCAGATAATGAGGTCCGACTGAAGCTAATATTGATCCATCATTTAAAACATATAATTATGAGCACATTAAAATCATTATTACTAACTGCCCTGTTTGCAACTTCCATCTTTTCATGCCAGGAGAATGAAGAGGCCATACAGGTAATTGAGGATCAGTAGTCTGCGGTTTTCCAATGTTTCGCTAATGGCTGTGGCGCCCGGGTAAGGGTATTCAGCAACCAAGAGATCCGGCGGATCATCTTAAACAATGCGTTTAACCAAATCCGGAGAACGCCCAGCTTTGACGACCTGTATAACATGAATAGGAGCAAATGGATCATCCGCCATCAAGGAGGAAACAGGTACGATGTACTTATCCCCAACTTTGGTGACCAAATACAAGTCTAACCCTTAACTCAAAAAATTTAAGTGTTATTCATTGAGGATAGGGAACTCGCCAAATGGGAGCCACTGTGGAACAGCCGCAGTGGAACAGCCGCAGTGGAACAGTCTTAGCGGGAGCTGATGATTGAACCCGAAGCTTCCAGACCGATTCCCTGACTTTGTTAGGGTGGCTTATGCCACCTTGAACATTGCCCTCATGAATTAAGCGAGTCAAGTCCCAGCTATCCTTTTTTCGAAAACACCCATTTAGTTGATGGGTGTTTTATCGTATAGTCATATCAATTAAAACGTATTGCTTATCACGTGGCTCCTCCTACCTATGCTACCCGTCCTACATTTTGCCTATCTCTTTTGGGAATAAAATTAGGGATAGCAGCTATCTCGTAAAAAGTTAATCATTCGCACTTTATCATATCAAAGCGTTTATTCTGATCCAAACTGATTGCTGTAGGAATAATAAGAAGCATCCCTATGTGCTATTTTAATACATCGAAGAAGAAACTAAAATACATTGTTACCACTTAGTGACTTCATGATTCCAATTCATGTCATTTTCTACCAATAGAAAAGCAATGTCCTTCAAAAAAAAACACGCTAATGAAAAAACATTAGCGTGAATGCTGGCTTAGTGCCTTATGATTAATTAATGTGAACATCGAAATTAAAGATGATTATCCACAACTCAAGCGGTCTTGCGAAATAAATTCTTGTTTTTATTCTATTTTTTATTTTATAAATGCACTTATTGGTCTCACACACCACATTTATGAAAAGCTTTAAGGCTAATTTCCCTGCGTAAACGCTGCCTGAAAGTGGTAGATGAAAGTACGGGTGCAGGAGACTCGCCCTTCGACCAATGCGTTAAGTCGGTACGGTAAGAACACGGCCCATCAGTGCAGTACTGCCAGGACTTTTTTTGAAAATGCACTTTTTAACTAAGTATAAGGGTTTTGGCATGTGGGGGTCTGCTTTAAAAAGTTCTATCTAGTGAGAACGGTTACTAAAGCATGTATCGAATGCTTTTTTGCATAAGCCATGGAGTACTTGTACCTACTCGGCTTTAGTTCTCACACATTGCCACCTCACGGAGCAGCCAGTGGTGTGGCTTTTCGAGCTCCCATCGTTTGTTTTCTTCCGCGATCAGCAACACCATGATCCGTAAAGGTTTGATGATGTCGGGGAGTCTGGCTTCAGGACTCAATGCAGAAGCGTACTCTACCCATACCCCTTCTTTGTTGAGGCCCCCGGCCACCAGTGAACGAACTCCATTTTCCTCTTCCGTACGGATAAGAATGCGGTCCAACTCATCCAGCACGCTTTCAAAACTCGGCTTTACTACTTTCATACCGTGACATTTTTAAAATGAAAGGGGACCATAAAAGTGCGCCCCTCATCTCAGGACGCACCAACATGAAACTAATCGAACGTTATGATCCCCCCGGCCGATCCACCGCTGGTTGACCCGACCTACATTAATTAATCCTATTACAACCTACCCATCAACAATATTTTTTAGCTTTAGCCAGCAAAGCGAACAAATCCAAAATAGGGTTATAAAAATATCCGTAACGGGTAATTATTTAACCCAATATTAACGCGTCAGCAGGAGAAAAACAAAGCATCCATTGAGTTATTTGAGTAAAAACTTTAAAACCTTACGCCTAAGGACCGGCCTCTCCCAGTATCAATTCGGACGGATGTTTGGCCTGACGAAAGAAAACATCAAGTCTTATGAAAACGGCGCAGCTCCCAAGTACGAGAAGTTCTTTCAGATCATGGATTATTTCGAACTGGACCCTGAGCGGTTTTTTCGCTACGACATGGAACACGTGTCTTTGAAAAGGGAAGCCATTGGTGCAGCCGATAGCTACCTGAGCAACGAGTTGAGCACGTTGCTGAAAGATGACGTGGTGCTCAACAGTCAGCTGGACCAACTGGATGCGCTGGACATCGAAGAAATAAAGGACCGCCACCGCAAGCTTTTCAAAGCCAAAGAGGCGTTGCTCAAAGAACACATGAGGCTGGTGCATCAGACACTTTCCATCAACAGCAAATACATCCAGCTATTGGAAGACCACAAAAACGAATCCGGGGAAAAACCGAAAAAAGAGACCGGGAAGATTTAATAGGCTACGAAATTTTAAAATGGCGTACCTGATATGAGCCAATACCGGAACGGTGGGCTTAGATCCGTCCTCCTTTTTTGGTCAGAATGCTGATCAGCTCGCCGTCGTTATCAAACCGGCTTTTGTACCAGAAGTAGAGGCCCACACTAAAGGTAGCTGCTATGATCAGCAGGGCGCCAATCCAGACGTTTCGCTCCTTTGACCGGGACAGGGCCTGCCGTAGTTCGTACTGCTCGATCTGATACTGCGCCGTCTCCGCGATGTATTGGTTGTGAAGCGTTTCCAGTTTTTTGCTCAGCTCGATCATGGGTAGCGTGATGTCATTGAGCTGCCGGCTGTACAACAACGCCTGACCAATTTTTCCTTTGTTTTCATAGACTTCGATCAACTCGCCAAAAGCGTTGGTGACTTCTTTCAGGTCCGTTTGGCTGGGGTCAAAAGCGATGGCTTTTTCAAAATTTCCGATGGCTGCTTCTTCGTTTCCCTCTGCCATCTCCAATAGCCCCAGATGGTTGTAGTGCCGCAATAAAATGAAGGCATCATTTTCCTTCAACATTAAAGGCGTTGCATTCACAAAATACTCACGAGCCTTTTGATATTTCTGTTTCTTGAGATTGATGAACCCCAGACTACCTAATACTTTTGATTTGTATCTTGTACCATCTCTCGTAAGATTTGGCAATAGTTGCTCAACTGCCAGATAGCTGTTTTGAGCATTTTCATATTGGTTGAGGCCGAAATAGTTTGCTCCTAATTCCAGGTGACTATCTATTAGATCAATCATTCTGTTTTTCTCTTTGAAAACCGTAACAAGATCTTTTTGTATAGCGATGGCCGTATCGTATTGCTCATTGAGCCGGAAAGATCGGGCAATGTTGTATTTTGTATAAAGCAATTGTACTTCGTCTTCTATGGGAAGTGAAAAGATTTCTTTGTAGTAGTCTATTGCGTAGTCGTGACGATTCAATTCGTTGTAAGTGTGTCCAAGCAAGCGAAGGACACGGTATTGCTTAGCTGCATTGCGTACGCTTCGGTACTGTTGAAGAGCGAGGTAAAGACTCAGCAGGGCTTTTCGTTTTTCATAGAGGTCGGAGAGGTAGATGGTCCCCTGCTCGTAGTACAGGTCGCCTTTTTCTTCTGTCCTTAGGTCGGTATTGGTGATAAAATCATCGATGAGCTGAAGGGCGAGTTCGGGGTGATCCGAGCGTACTTCTTTCAATTGGGCCAGCTTGGAGGCTACACGGTCGCTGGATGGTGAGGCACTACCCATCAACAGGTAACCTACTAAATACACGGCCAATGCCGCTTTTGAAGCAAATGGATTCATCATATCTGCAAGGGGGTCTTAATGTGTCTTTAACGGAGCCATCATCATCGTGAATGAACTCATGCTAAATCGCTGTGGGCTTGAAATTAGGCAAAACCGCCTAAAACCCATAGCGTTTCAAGTCATTTTTAAATACTTTCACATCCTGCAACATCTGAAATAAGCAATCAGGGTTGATTACACAACCCCAATTCATTGAAATATATCTACATTGGGTCACCACCATCACCTCCACCAGTATCTCTGACACGTTCTTTCCCCAATGGATCGTCCTCGATGGTCAGTTCGTCTACATCGCTTGAATGGCAGCCGGCCAGTACACCCATCATCAGTAAGGAGGCGAAAAAGATTTTTAGTTGATTTTTCATGTTTGTCTACGTTTTTTTTAATAAAATGTCCTTTAAGATAGTGGGGAGCGAGGAGATGGATGAAGAACCCAAACATGGACAACAGGAAGTGATCAAAACCAAGCAATTGGTGTTTTCTACATCGGCAAACAGGAGGGTAAGAGCTAATGCTGTTGTTTCTTTTGTGTTGTGAGAGTATGTGCCGAACTGTGGGATAAACTACCTAAAACCCATCACGTTTCAAGCCATTTTTAAATACTTTGGCGTTCTTTAGTTACTATTAGACAGAACTAGGGTTGCTTGCGCAACCCCAGTCTTAAAATGTATTAAAGCTATTTAGGGTCACCTCCATATACATTACCTTTTCCACTGACACGTTCTTTCCCCAATGGACCGTCTTCGATGGCCAATTCGTCTACGTCGCTTGAATGGCAGCCGGCCAGTACACCCATCATCAGTAAGGAAGCAAAAAAGATTTTTAGTTGATTTTTCATGTTTGTCTACGTTTTTTTAATAAAAATGTCCTTTAAGATAGTTGGGAGCGAGGAGATGGATGAAGAACTCAGACGTAGCCAACAGAAAGTGGCGAAAACCGAGTAACTAGTGTTTTCTCCATTAGCGAACGGGAGCAATGCTATCAACTTAAGCAGGTTGTCTTTCTTCCTCCCCCAGCACGGACGGCCCTACCCTCTCAAAGAGAGGGAAACATAAGGGCTTAAGTTAATAGCATTGCAAACAGGAGGATAAGAGCTAATGCTGGTATTTCTTCTGTGTTGCGAGAGTATGCGCCGAACTACAGGATAAACCGCCCAAAACCCATAGCATTTCAAGCCGTTTTTATGCATTTTTACTTGCTTGACTATGCTCAAAAGAACAATCAGGGTCGCGTACGAGACCTTGATTTTATAGTTTCAACACAGTTTATTTGGGGCCGCCTCCGTCAACTCCACCCGTACTACGAATGTATTTTTTGTCCAAAGTATCGTCTTCGATGACCAGCTCGTCTACGTCGCTTGAGTGGCAGCCGGCCAGTACACCTATCATCAGTAAGGAGGCGAAAAAGATTTTTAGTTGATTTTTTATGTGTATAATTTTTCTTTTCAATGGCCACATAGAACCTGCCTTCCGCAGGCAGGTCGCTCAAAACATCGCCCGGCGACCCGGTCATCCGCGCCTGCCTACGGCAAAGGCAGGGTAGGTACATGTTCGCCCTCGAATGTTTATGCTTATTTCATGTTTGTCTACGTTTTTTAATAAAATGTCCTTTATGGATGAAGAACCCAGACGTAGACAACAGGAAGCAGCGAAAACCGAGCAATTGGTACCTTATCGATTAGCGAAATCGGTCCTTCTTCGTCCTTTGAGGTTACAAGGGAAGGAGGTAAAAACAAAAAGTGTAGTAACTAACTACACCTTTTATCTTCACTTTACTACCGTGTCTTTGCCGCTTAACTTTTCGCCTCCAATAAATCGAATAGATTGGCTAAGTCCGTATAACTCGCTGATAAGGTACTGCTCAACACCTTGTTTTCATCATCCAGGATGATGGTAGTCGGTGTCGCGGCTACTTTGTAATCCACCCAGACAGAAGCATCTTCGCCAGTCAATACTTCGAAGTCGTATCCATGTTCTGCGATGAATTTTTTATTTTCTTCAATGGTCGACTCTGCCTGCACCAAAAACACTTCTATGTCTTTGTTCTCTTTGGTGAATTTGTCCAACTCCGGGTAGTAGGCCTCACAGTAAGGACAGGAAGAGCTGGAAAAAACGAGGATCTTTTTTTTGTCTTTTTGCAGGTTACCCAAAGACACCGTTTCATTTTCGGTGTTTTTCAATGAAAAGTCAGGCGCAATAGCTCCGACAGCAATGGACTCCGGAGGTGGCGGCGGGGCCATGAACTCCTTTAGCTGCACCGCCATGTTGGCGGTAGACTTGTGCATTTTTTTATTGATTCCCTGCAGGGAATAGATCTGATAACTGTTGATGGCCGTCAGTCCCACCAATAACAGGACGATCGTTCCTAAAAACTTCGTTTCTTTTTTCATGATTGTAAAAGGTAAAATGTATGATTTTTTGTGGGTAAACAGGCTTGATGCTAAGCATCAAGCCTGAATGATTAACTTTAGACGGATGCCTTCTTATTGATAGCCTGCTGCCGTTCTCGGGTTAAAGCAAAAGCCATTTCGAGAGCAAAAGGAGCCATTGTGCTTTTCACCAAACGCATTCTGTAAATAAATGCGACAGCTCCGAGGGGTCGTAGGAAAGTTAGGTTCAAAATCACTTACCATTTGCCCCGTACATCCTGGACCAGTCCAGCAAGTCCTCCTCGGATTACATCTTTTAGCATACCTTCTACCTAACACAATCCGAATGATTTTATCATTGACATCATCAGGAAGGTTACTATTGTCCGTAAAGGCCATCATTCGGGTATAATCATCATCGTTTGTAAGTGACGTCCCTAATTGTATCCCTTCCGTGTAGTCATGTGTGTTGAGGTCCAGGCTGGAGATTCGGGTGTCCCACCCCCACTTCGCTGCAGTACCCGCATTTGTAAAATTATCCCAAATCGGAAGTGGTGCTCCACCATAGTTACTATGTTCATAAGCTACTACGTTCACATCTTTATTATCCCAACATGTCAACCGAATGCTCTCCCAGGACCTGTTGCTTGAATTCAATACATAGCCAGAATTCCCCCCCCTCTTATTGAGAGATACTATCTTATTCCTAGCTCCTGTACGATCATAACCGGTAAGCAAACAGTTTCCTTTCAAAGCAAAAGAACGCACATTATTTTTTACATTATTTGGAAGGTTATATGTAATTACGTTCCCTACACTACTGTTAGATACTTTGTAGCTAAGCGATTTATTACCGTAGCAGTTACTGTTATTATACAGCGTAAAAGCCCAGTAACCACCATTAGTGATAGGGGGGCCATTG
>JBCCXH010000024.1:0-21559 GCA_039192005.1 Bacteroidota bacterium | reverse complement strand
TTCAGCAGACAAATTTTTAACGTTATATTTAATATATAATTAAATTTTAAATTTACTTAAACGTTTTAAATAAAATTTAATTTGTAATTAATCCCTAATCATAAAATTAAATGAAAAAAATACTCCTTTTACTGTTGATTTCGCCACTTTTTTTTGAATTAAATGCTCAAAACTGCTGTAACGTTATTTCCGGAGGTATTTCCGTATTAACTTCTAATGGCGTTTGCGTAGTAACAGCTTCTTCAGGGGAGAACTGTATGGTCAAAGCACCAGATTCTGATGGTGATGGCTTTGCAGATACAAACGATAAGTGCCCACACGAAGCGGGAACAAACAATGGGTGTCCGGAATTAATGGAAGAAGAAAAAGCAGTACTTGCTGCAGCACTGGAAGGAGTGAAGTTTAAAACGAATAGTGATGAATTGCTTCCTGAGTCTCTGCCCAGGTTGGACGCTGTTGTCAACTTGATGAAGAAACATCCGGATTTTAGTCTTAAAATCTCAGGATATACAGATAGTTCCGGAGACAAAGATTATAACCTGAAACTTTCTGATCAAAGATCTCACTCAGCGGAAAAATATATCATTTCGCAGGGAATCGCTTCAAGCAGGATATCTGCTAAAGGATATGGAGAAGCCAATGCAATCGCTGATAATAATACGGCCGAAGGGAAAGCGAAGAACAGAAGGGTAGAGTTTGAATTAATAACAGATTTTTAAGTTACGACAGTAATTAACAATACCCGATTGAAATGGGTTTCCGCCCGAAAACCTGTCTTTGAAAAAAGGCAGAAGTACACTAGTATTCTAAAGAATCTATCGTACGTTGTTAAAAGCGTTCTTTAAATGAACTATTTTACCTGAACTCGATTAAAAATCTTCATGTCATTTTGCTTCAAAAATTTATCAAAAGGACAGATCATTCTCCAAAAAATTTAACAAAGCTTTCATAAATAGGATTTGTTGAGGTTTAGATTTTTTGTTGACTTCAGGTTGTAAGATATAGTCCGCTTTTTTATCAAAGATTCTCTCAGAAATATTACGTTGATAGTGATAGCTATTGCATCATCTGTGAACGTACGACCTTTTACGACCAATAGGTCTAATAAGGCCTGGATCTTATTACTTTTGACCTCAGTGACTCGTGTTCCTAAACAAACCCTTTATTCAGTAGCTATTAGCACTGACTATATGAATTGCAGTTTTACCATTCTCCCTATATTTCAGGATGCAAGTTCATGAATACTCAAATTATCCATAATTGGTACGCCTATCTACTTTCGCAAGTATGAAAATATTTTTGAGTGTATTTTCAATAATTTTTGGGTGTTATCTAGCGAAAAGCCAGGTCAGGGATTTCGACTGGATACCTGCAGTGATACATACGCGTGGTGAAATAATAACCGCCGACATTTCTCTGGATCACAGATATTTTGAGGGGATGCTTTTAGTGAAAGAAGGCCTGAAAAAATATTCCCTTTCACCTCAAAATGTGGATTTCTTTAAAATCAAAGATCCCGAAGGAAAAGATTCGATTCAGTTTATGAGTGTAAATACGGTGTTCCTCGGAAGAAATGGTTCAAAGCTTGCGCTGCTAAAGAAAAGTTACCTGGGCGAAACGTTCTCACTTTTCAGCACGTTCATTCCTGATAGAAAACGAATACCGTTACTGATTCCATTCGGAGGAGCTTGGCTCAGCTATAGTGTCTATACCTATTTGAAAGACGAAGAAGTCTTATTTATTATGCTGGAAGGAAAGGCGTATCAAATCACAAAACCCGGTGGCGGTAAAAAAGTCTTCAAGGTACAAAAGCGATTGTTTCTTGAAATTCTGGGAGATCGGTCAGATCAGGTCAAAAACTACAAAATGGAAAACAAAAAAAAGCTACGTAAGAGGTCAGACATTATTGATATTATTAAATATGCTAACACGCTTCAAGCGCCATTTAAATAAATGCTTCACCTGATCGGCTCCTTTTTTGTTTAGATTAGTCCATACGAATAAAATACGATGAAGCAGACGCTAACCTTGTCATTCCTTTTTTCCTTTATGGTCACATTCTCGCAGGTCGACCTTTCTTACTACCTACCTGATGGCCTTTCTTATGACCCCAATATTCCCACCCCCAAAGAGATAGTAGGGTATCACCCTGGTGAGTGGCATGTAAGTCACGACCAGTTAGTTTATTATATGCAAGCTATTGCAGCAGCATCTGATCGTGCCATTTTGAAAGAATATGCCAAATCGCATGAACGCAGACCACTTGTACAGCTGGTCTTTACCTCTCCGGAAAATCAGTCGAAGCTGGAGACGTTAAAAGCCGAACATGTGAAACTCAGTGATCCTACACAATCCGCATCCCTGGATACCGAAAAAATGCCTGTTGTCATCTGGCTGGGCTATGCGGTACATGGGAATGAAGCAAGTAGTGCAAATGCTTCAATACTGAGTGCCTATTACCTTGCAGCCGCACAAGGTGATGAAATAGATGAGTTACTTTCGAAGGCGATTATCATTGTTGATCCGTGTTTTAACCCCGATGGCTTAAACCGGTTTTCAAGTTGGGTAAACTCGCATCGTTCGCATGTGATCAACCCAGACCCCAACGATCGGGAGCACAACGAAGCATGGCCCAGAGGCAGGACCAACCATTATTGGTTTGATCTGAACAGGGACTGGTTACCGCTCGCACATCCGGAGTCAAGGGGTAGGGTCGGGCGGTTTCATGAATGGAAGCCAAACATCCTTACCGATCACCATGAAATGGGAACAAATTCCACCTTCTTCTTCCAGCCGGGCATCCCTTCGCGAAAATTTCCCTGGACGCCTGAAAAGAATGTAGAATTGACGCATAAAATGGCAAAGTTTCATGCAAAATTCCTGGACAATATTGGTTCGCTCTACTATAGCGAAGAGAGTTTTGATGATTTTTATGTAGGAAAGGGCTCTACCTACCCGGATGTCAATGGATGCGTCGGAATACTTTTCGAACAAGCCAGTTCAAGGGGTCATGCCCAGGAAAACCAATTCGGTATATTAACCTTCCCGATGGCGATCAGAAATCATTTTACTGCCTCCCTTTCAACGATTGCCTCTGGACTAGCACATCGCAAAGAATTTTTGGATTATCAACGCAGGTTTTATCGAAACGTATCGGGTCTTGCAGCTAGTGACAACGTGAAAGCATTCATTTTTGGATCTTCAAAGGATCCGATCAAGAATTATGAATTATTAAAATTGCTTCATCAACACCAGATTGATGTGTATGAACTAAAAAATACGACTACGAAAGAACGTAAGCAATTCTATAAAGGGAGTGCCTACATCGTTCCTTTAGACCAGCCACAATACCGGATGGTGCGGGCCATTTTTGAAACACGTACCTCATTTACCGATAGCCTGTTTTACGACGTTTCGTCATGGACTTTGCCTTTGGCTTACAACCTGAATTATGCCTCAGTTGGAAGAGAATACAGCAGTGAGTTGCTAGGTGCCAGGGCGATACCGGAGGCTCCCAAAGGAAAGTTTGTTGGAAGTAAAGGCGCTTATGCATATGCTATTGAACCGTACGGATATAATGCATTCAGAGCGGTGAACAGGCTATTGAAAAACAATGTGACGGTGCAAATGCTTCATGAAACGCACACAGATAGGAGTCGAACATTTCCCAGAGGAACGATGATCATCCCGGTAGGTGTGCAGGAGAGTAAGCGCAAACTCATAGAAGCAACCCTGGATCTGATTACCGAAGAAGATGCCGTAGATGTTTATACGCTTACTACCGGGCTGGCACTACAGGGTGTGGATTTAGGAAGCCGAAGCAATACAAAGGTGGAACAACCAAAGGTAGCGGTGTTGGTTGACGGTGGGATCAGTGGGTATGAAGCAGGCGAAGTATGGCACCTCTTTGACCAAAGATTGAAGATGAAAATTACCTTGTTGGAGATTGATAAAGTAAATACGGTCAATTTGGCCAGGTATAACCGGATAATCTTCCCGCACGGTACTTATAACCGGATCACTGAGCAAGGAAAGGAAAACCTGAAAACGTGGCTCATGAATGGAGGCATGATCATCGCCTGGAAAAATGGAGGTAAATGGCTGAGTGACAACCAAATAACCAAAGTCTCCTATGCGAAAAAAGAGAAGAGCAAAATAGAAAATTACCAGCCTTACGAACAATTAGAGGAAGCACGAGGTGCCCAGTTTACCGGAGGCGCTATCTTTGAAGCAAAAGTGGACCGTTCTCACCCTTTAGCATATGGTTTGGAAAGTGACCGTATTTCTCTGTTTCGGAATCATAATTTGGTTATGAAAAAGTCACCGAATGTATACGCAAACCCAATTGTTTACACGGCACGCCCACTTTTATCCGGCTATGTATCAGAAGAAAACCTAAGGAGATTCCAAAACGCACCAGCGGTGACAATCTCCTCCATCGGAAGGGGTAAAGTGATTACGCTTTCTGATAATCCAAACTTCAGAGGATTTTGGTTTGGAACCAATAAAATTTTTATGAACGCGTTATTTTTTGGTAAGTCAATTGATCGTAACGCAGGAGAATGATGAACGTATTGTTAAGACCTTATACAGCGCTGTTATTGACGCTGTTTATTACACCAACCTATGCCCAGGAAGGAGCTTCCGAATCCATAGATGACATTTTTAAGGTAAACTATGACACACCACTTACCCTTGATTTAAAAGAGAAAGAGGAGTCGTCAATTGAGCCGGTCAAACAGAAAAAGAAGAAAGTAAAGAAAAACGTCTTTTTTGGGTTGAAGACTAAAAAAGGTTTCACGCGACGACTGATCAGAGGGCAGATCGTATATGAGATTTTCCATGTGCTGAAGACCTATGAAGGCCCAGCAGAGTATGCCAGAGACTTCTATTGGTATGATGGCAGAAAAAAGAAAGTAGTCAATTCGTTAAAGGTCAAAGAAGATAATGCCAGAGTACTGCATGGTCCCTACAAAAAGATGCTGGGAGACCAGGTGTTGGAGGAGGGGTGGTTTTACAAAGGGATGAAGCATAGGCGATGGGTTAAACTCAACAAACATGACATCTTACAAGAAAAAGCTTATTGGTGGAAAGGATGGCCACAGGAGTCACTTTTGTCATACTATGATTTTAAGAAAACGAAATTGAGAGAAGTGATACCCATGCACTATGGTGAAAAAGAAGGTGAGTATTGGGCATTTCATAAAAACGGAAAAGTAGCGGTCAGAGGAAAATACAAGTTTGACCATCGGATAGGTCTGTGGAAAGAATACTACGATGGGAGACGTGTCAAACGAGAGGTGAAATACCCGGATGATCCGTTTGACTTTGAATCCAAACCCTACATTGTGAAGGAATGGGACGTTAAAGGAAAAGTCCTATTTGATCGATCGAAACTGAAAAGCCGTAAGTAACAGCTTCATTTCAATAAGATTTCCATGCGAACATCACACCGTTCATAGGGAGAACACCCCGAGTTTACTTGCTTAAACCCAAGCTTTTTATACAGGCTGATTGCAGGTGTGAGTTGGCTGTTACTTTCCAGGTAAACTTTACTTGCCTTTAGTTCTTTGGCTTTTTCTAATGTGGCCACACCCAATTTCCAGCCAATCTTTTGCCCTTGGTGTGCTTTATCTACGGCCATTTTAGCCAGCTCGTAAATGCCCGGTTCTTTTTTTATCAAAGCGCACGTGCCAACCGCTTTTTGTTCCGTACTGGCGATGATGATGGCACCACCTTTTTCCAGAATGGAAGACTCAGGGTTTTCCAATACCTGGCGATCAGTAGCTTCGATTTCAAAATACTGATCGATCCAGGCATAATTGAGGTTTTTGAAAGCATCTTTAAACTTCGGTTCGTAATCAAGAATTTCTATCATTTTGAATTTAGTTACCAGGTTCCAATTGGGTTTTTACCAGTGTCAAGCCACCGTTTAGGCTTGACTTAACACTAGTGTAGCAATGTCTCCTTCAAGGTAGTTAATGATTGCGTTAAAAATTTAGTATCAAGGTATTCGCCTGAGTAAATAGGTCACAAAACCAAAATCTTTTAGTTCTTCATAGACTTGAAAACCATTTTTTTTATACCACGCAACATTTTCTTCCATTGAGGTTTCAAGGTAGATGGGCATCCCAAGTGCATCGTATTTTTGGATGATCGCTTGTAACAAGTGTGTGCCAACTCCCTTACCTTGATCAATTTTTGCCACACCGATGTACCAGAGATGGCAAAAAGGGTCTTTCGGATGATAGTTTTTAATTACAGCTTCTCTTTTTAAGACAGAAGGCAGCTTCTTTATGCCAATTGATTGCGTGATTAATTGAAGATCTTGTTTGACAGAAAAGAAAAACCCTTTTTTGTGATGGGGAAAGCTAACCAACGCAGCGGCGTTCTGATCTTCATTTATGATAACGTCTCCATATCTTTTACAAATAGCGTAGCTATAATTTATCAGAGAATGTATCCTTTCAATCCTTTTAGCGTCTTGCTTGATGACATAATTGACACTTTTATTTTCATTAAAAGCTTCCGTTATTAGGTCACGAACCAGTAGTTTTTCTTTTTTCACGATAAATGGTAAATGTAATGCCGTTGACTTAAGAGATACGTCTGGCGCGACCAGGTCTCCACGAGTATACGAAGCGGTCGCCGTGACTCGGTCGCCGTGACTCGGTCGCCGTGACGCGGTCTCATTAATAGGATGTGGTAACGTTAATGAGACCACTTCACTGGGCCTAATGCTATTAACTTAAGTAGGTTTTCTTTCTTCCTCTCCCAGCCTGGGTGGCCCTGCCCCTCTCTAGGAGAGGGAAACAATAAAAGCTTAAGTTAACAACATTGTCACCGGGCCGGGCCACGTTGGCCACGGCGGCGGTTTGAAAACTTAAGTCAACGGCATTAAATAACAACTGAATTTTTCAGGTTATCGCGCCGTGACTTGAAACTACCTATTCCCCTTTTTCCAGTGCGGCAATTTTTGCTTCCAGTAGCTCATTTTGCTTCCTTAAAAGCGCTATCTGATCTTCATAAAGCTTTTCGATCTTCGGGTCTATGGTATATTGGTTTACCGTGTAGTTTCCCACTGCGCCATCGTGGAGCGTTTCAATTGTATTATTAAATATCACTTTCTCATCAAATTGTTTAATCTGCTCTGGCCTTAATTCGAACACCTCCGCAATTTGTTTGAGCATGTCTTCACTGACTGTGGTTTCCATATTCTCGTACCGGCTGTATGCACTTTGGGAGATGCCCAGTTTATCCGCCATGTAATCTTGTTTATAGTTTTTGAGTTCTCTTATCTTTTTGATTTTAAGTCCTAGATCTGTCATGTATCCGTTTGTCGTTAGGTCAATTATGAGTTAACAGCGGGTTGTTACGCTACCCTGATCGCGTATTTCTCTACAGTAAATTTGCTGATAAATATGCAAAAGAACGCAAGTAAACTTTTTCAAGTCTCTTACCACTTCCCTCTTTCATCACATCCATGATTTTATCGAAATAACTTTAAAGCGATTGGACCACTACTGTATATCCAACAGGAGAAAATGAACACCATAGCTTAAGTTCGAAAACCTGAGCATGACGAAGGCAGTCGGTTAGTGTGGATTTTAAGCAGATAGAGACCAGTCAGTACACCGAAGATGTTCTTTTAAGCCGGCTGTTCCTCATTTACAAGCGTGAGTTTGACTTTATCAATTCTGTTTTCTTCCATGGTGAAAATGGTAAAGGTAAACGGGCGAATCTGTATGACATCATTTACGTCAGGGATGTCTTCATTGAACTCAAAAATCAGCCCACCTAACGTATCGTACTCACCTTCAGGGAGGTTGAGTTCATACTTATCATTCAGGTAATCAATTTCGTGTCGTGCACTTAAGATGTAGTTGTTTTCATCCAGCTTTTGTTCGATGAGGTACTCATCGTCGTGTTCATCACGTATTTCCCCAAAAATTTCTTCCATGACATCCTCAATGCTGGCGATTCCCGAGGTTCCTCCATACTCATCGACAACGAGCGCGATGCTGCGCCTTTCAGTGATGAACTGAATCAAAAGTTCATTGGCCAGCACCGTTTCAGGAACAATCAGTATAGGAGTTAATATGGACTTAATGTTATCCGGTTTTTTGAATAGTGCCAGTGAATGACAGTAACCAATCACGTCATCAATAGAGTCCTTATAAATAATGATTTTTGAATGCCCACTTTCTATCAAGGCATCTTTAAGTTCTTCGATGCTATCGTTTACCTCTATAGCCACTATCTCCGTCCGTGGGATCATGCACTCTCTAACTCTGACTTTTTTAAACTCGATGGCGTTATTTAAAATTTTAGCGTCTACTTCTGCCTCTTCCTGATTTTCAGTATTGAGAATGTTATTTCTTATGTAGTTATTCAAATCGGTGAGTCCAAATACCGGTTTTTCATCCGAAATTTTATATCCAAAAAGGAGTATAAAAAGTGCGGATAGTTTTACAACTAAAAAGACGATCGGGTACATTGCCACATAAATGAGGAGCATGGGGATGGTGAAGAGCCTCAGGGAGGTATTGGGGTTAATTAAAAATAAGCTTTTGGGAAGAAACTCCGCAGTCAACAAGACAATAGCGGTAGACAGCAAAGATTGCACAATGAGTACAATGACTTCAGTATTGATCACCTCTGGAAGCAGTGAGGCAATAAGTGGCTCTAAAATCCCAGCCATAAAAATACCGTAAAGGACCAGGGCAATGTTGTTGCCCACCAACATGGTGGCTAAAAACTGCGAAGGGTTACTGGAGAAAATGGAGAGGATGATGCCTGCCCGGAGCCCTTTCTTTCGTGAAACTTCAATTTGGAGTTTATCAGAGGAGACAAACGCTATCTCCATTCCTGAGAAGAACGCTGAGAATAGCAGACAAATTAATATAATCAAATAGGGAAATGGATCATCCATTTTTTCTGGTTCTATTGGCCTTATGGCTCTTTCCTTGCTGGTTGGATACGTATTTTCTTTTTCTGTAGTTATATAAAATTAAAAGCATTAGACTAAACATAAAAATCCAATACGATTCTATTAATCCAACTACAATGGCTTGATGCACTCCGATAATCAATAAGCAAAACGCTAAAACGAACAGTATGACGTCCAGGATTTTCATTGAACAGGGTTAGGTTGGGCTGATTCTTCCAAAACAAAAGAGCCGGTCGGTTTCAAAATACGATAAGAAGTAAAATCTTGATTTGCCTTCAGACCCTCACCCGAGTGTACTTCATCTTCGGATTTGATGGTTACAAATTTATCGGTGTAGAACTCTTCTTCTGAAGGATTCCAAAAAAGCTCTTCTGTGTTAAGCTCATCTCCAGTTGCCAGGTTTCTTACGATAACATTTCCTTCGGATCGGTAGAGGTTGTCTGCTTTGTTATAATACACATAGTTTGCCTGAAAAGAAGTAGTAGATTCACCCTCATCACCAAACGACTCCAGGTTAAGCCCATGAGGCCATTCGGCGTCACCATTCTCAAAGCTATTTTCTCTAGGTGCCTGCATGTGCATGACCACTTTGGCTGAATCGCTTATCAGGGTATTGATGCTGTCTTTACTGGATATAGGACCATCGTAAAGCGGTTGATCAACCAAATCTTTTCGATCCTTACAAGAAAGCATAAAGACGACAAGAGCGATGGGTATAAACAAAAAACGGTCACAAGAAATCATTCTTATGACCGAATTGATGTTTTGATGAGTTTTCTTCAAGCTGAAATTAATTGGCTGGACGTTTTTCAAGCTTTACTGTGGTATTGATCCAGCAACCAATGGTTAGCGATTCACCTTCTTCTTTCCCTTCGTTGAAAATTTCTTCGATAGAAGGAAACTGGGCTTTTGCATTGGCCATTCCAGCGGCATCACCAGCCTTTCTATACTGTTCGTAAGCTGCTATGTAGATGGCTCTATCTTCTACTCGGCTGACCCCTTTATTACAGTCTTTTGCACTGGTCATGTACAGATTACCAATTAGCTTGTAGGCATCTTTTTGAGCGGGATCAAAGGATAATGCCCGTCTGGCACTGTTTCTAGCGGATGATTTTTGTCCGTTGCCGGATTGTATTCGTGCGATGCTTACGTATACTTCAGCTTTTTCTGTGTTTTCTTCCGTTAGCTCAGCAGCTTGTTCGAAAAGTTTAATCGCTTCTTCGTCTTTTCCTTCAATTGAATTTTTTTGAGCCATGAACTTGGCAATTCCGTAGGTAGGTTCCGATGCCTGAACAATACCTGCAGCCTTGAGTGCTAAAGGGCTATCCAAGCACTTTCCCTGCAACATCAGGTGAAATATCTTTTTAGCTAAGTTAAGATCACTTCCCTCGCCAAGTTTGGGGCCTAGCTTGGTTTCAATGAATTCACAGCTTATTTCTACTTTAGTAGCAGTAAGTAGCCGGTCAACCTGGCCCATCAGTTTGTCATATTTTGCTTTCTTCTCACCGCTAACCCTCGATTTTTGCGTATTCAATGCATCAGAGATATTAGAGTACGTGTCAATTACTTCTTCATCGCTTACTTCTCCTCCAGCAAACCGATGTTTATAAACGACGTTCATGTAAGCAACCAGATTTCCGGAGTTCATATTCGCACCTCTTAGTTTGAATGCTTTGGTGTATAGCTCGTAGAGGTAAGGATATTTAGTTTTGTCTTTGCTGTAATAACGGTAGGCAAATGTTGATTTTCGGTCAGTAACATCAGCTTCTTTGCCGAACTTCTCAATTCTCGTATCATGAAGTTGAAGCCCTTTCTGGATCAGTTCTTCCTTCTTTGCTGGATCTGTTTCTTGTTTGATCAGACCCTCGTAGATCTTCACCCCGTTGATGTAAATAGAGGGGTTCAGGTCGGGTGTGTTAGTAAGCAGCCAAGTGAGGGGTTCAATTGCAGCCTGATAGTTTTTTGACTTTAAGGCATCCGTATAAAGGACATTTTTCTCTTTGGCTACTTCTGGCTGGTCGCCCCAGTTCCATCCGCTTTGTGCGTCAACAGTCGAAATACATGCTATAAAGAGTACTACACTGCTGATTAGTATTTTTTTATCCATCTTCATTTTACTAATAGTGTTTAGTCATATCTTCTTTTAATAAACCATCTATCATTTATAGTTGCGCCTAAAACAATTCTGTAATAAGATTCTCTTATTAAACCATTTTCGGTGGTACCTAATTGTCCGAACTTAAACGCCAGATCTATACTTGATAAACCGCTTACAGGAAGGGATGTACCAAAATTAATACCAAAATCACTAATGCTTTGGTTATTTACCAGGTAAGGCAACTCTAAGTAATTGAATCCGATACGATAAGTAGCACGTTTGAAGTATGAACTAACATTGTTGAAATCGGGCGTCCAGGAGGCACCAAGTGCTATTTTACTTTGATCTTGAAACGTATTGTTGGCATCCGAAGCGTTTGACCACGCTTGCATTTCCACGTCCAGCCCTATACTGTAGGTGTTAGGTTTTTGTAAAGAAATACCAAAACCTAAGGTTTGAGGAAACGTGAGGTCGGTATTCACGGTGCTTATTTCCTGAGAATCCAGCGTACCACCCAATGTACTTAGTCGACTCAGCTCGATCGTATTTTTCCCATTCAACGTACTTTCTATGGAATAAATCATTCCGAAGTTGAGGGATTTTTTTTCTCCCAATAGGTACCTGTAACTAGCTCCAAAGAGGAAATTAATATCAGAATAGGAAGTTTTATCTGAAAAAGTGATGGTATTCGCGTTTATACTTGTCCCATCTATTGTAACCTGAGATTCTTTATCAATTGAGCCGAAAAGATAGTTAATGCGTACACCCAGGTAAATACTACGAGTAATCGCGAGTCCATTACCCCAGAAGAATTGAGTGAGTCCACCTTCTCCTCTTTCATTGGTAAACTGCTGTACGGTGTTATCGCCCGTAACCTCGCCTTGAGAGAACGTATTGTAGTTTACCGAACTGTACGGCAAAATTCCAAACGCGGAAGACCATACCCCCGGCTTGATGGGGAAGGCATAAGAAAGAAAACGTAATCCACCATCAAAATCAGATCCTGAAATACTATCCCCTGTAAACGTTCTACTTTCTGCTTGTAATCCAAGCTGGAACGTACTAAAGTTATTGAAGACCAGATTTGCCGGGTTTTGTGAGTTCACGTGCCATACAGTAGATGTGCCGATCCCGACTTCTCCCATTCCTTCGTTATTGGGCATCCCCTGATGATTGATGGACCCAACTCCTTCGAAAGAGTAAATAGATTGCGCAGAGCCTTTTTGCCCTAAAAGTGACCAACAAGTAATCCCCGCAATTATGATATGTTTGATTGATGCTTCCAAATTCTGTAAATCCCTAACTCCACAATTTTTGAGCCAGCAAAGATGTGAGCTTTTATGCGGGATTCAAAAAATTGGGCATCGCCGCCACAAAGAATAATGTTAAGAGATGCAAAATCTTGTTTTAATGTCTCTAACGTCCCGTTTATCTCGTAAAGTAAACCCTTTAATGATCCGTTCAAAAGGCACGTTTTCGTAGATTGACCCAATGTCTGTTCAGGGATTTTCTGCCATTCATTTGAAATATCCGGAAGATTTGATGTGTAATGCGCCATGGCCTTCATCCGCATGGAAAGTCCTGGTGAGATGGTTCCGCCCCTAAAAACACCCTTATCGTCTACTAAATCAAGCGTGGCGCATGTTCCCAAATCAATGACCAGGTTGTTTTGACCAGGAAATAAATGATTTGCCCCTACTGATAGCGCAATTCTGTCAATTCCCAGCGTTTCAATGGTATCGTACGCAAGCCTGATGGGTAGGGCCAGCGACGGGTCTAGTACAAGTATCCTTGGGTTTTGAAACTGGCCTTTCAGTTTTTCAACATGATCTCTTACCGTTGAAATTGCTAAAAATTCAGTAGAATAGAAATTCAATAGATCTTCTGTGGACTTCCAATATTTTTGATTGGAAAACTGACCATCTCTGACTTCTGCGCTTTTGATGGTGGTATTACCAATATCTATGACGACAACTTCAATATCTTCTTGCATACGATGACAAAGGAAAGTAAATCATCTTACAGAATAATCGGTGGAATGGCCGGTTCATCCATGGATGGGTTAGACCTTGTAGAGGCCGTTTTTTTTCACGAACAAGGAGAGTGGAGCTTTGAAGTGCTAAAATCCGAAACGTTTTTATACGATGAAGAAATCTTCAACCTCTTAAAAAGCGCAAAGAATGCACCGAAGGAAGATCAGAATAAGTTGGATGAAATTTTCGGAAGATGGATTGCTGAGCGAGTGAAGACCTTTGGGTGTGAAAAGGCGGAACTCATCGCCGTACATGGTCATACCCTGATTCACAAACCGGATCAAGGCATTAGTTGGCAATTGGGTAGAGGCGACGTAATTGCTAACCTGACCAAACGCAAAGCCCTTACCAATTTTCGAACGAAGGATGTACTGTTGGGAGGGCAGGGCGCACCGCTTGTTCCTATGGGAGACTTTGAGCTTTTTAAAAAATTTGATGCGTGTTTGAATCTCGGCGGGATCGCCAACGTCTCCATACGGTCCTCAATGCTTGCCTGGGATGTATGCCCGTGCAATCAAATACTTAACCATTTCGCCAATAAGCTTGGAAAGCCCTTTGATAGTGGTGGAAAAATGGCATCACGAGGAGAGATGGTCCCCTCTTGGTATGAAAAAATAGCGGCTATTGCCTATTTTCATCTGCCTCCACCCAAATCCCTCCCAAATGAGTTTATCGACGACCACTTACTCGAAGAAATAAACGCAGTTGATGGACTGAAGACGTACACACAGTTTATACGCAATCAACTAATTTCTGACTTGTCCAGTCATCTTACTGCTGGTAGCCAGGTACTTATTACCGGTGGAGGGGCGCTAAACACGTACCTGATCGATATATTAAATAGAAACGACCATCAATTTGAGTTTTTAGTGCCAGAGGAAGTACTTGTTCATTTTAAAGAAGCGATCATTTTTGCATTTCTCGGGCTACTAAGGGTTTTAGATAAGCCAAACGTTTTAGCATCCGTAACAGGAGCCTCTCAGAATTCCTGTTCAGGTGAAATTCATTTCCCTGAATGATTAGATTTGCGATCCCTAAAATAAAAGGCAACGACATGAAAGATCTCCTAAAGAGGTTTGAAGAAAAAGATCCTGAAATTGTATTCGAGTGGTCAGATTCAGAAACAGACGCAAAAGGTTGGGTAGTGATTAATTCACTTCGTGGCGGAGCAGCTGGTGGCGGAACCAGAATGAGGTTGGGGCTGGATAAGAGAGAAGTAGAATCCCTCGCAAAAACGATGGAAATAAAATTTACGGTATCAGGCCCACAGATAGGAGGTGCGAAATCGGGCATCAATTTCGATCCAAATGACCCCAGGAAAGAAGAGGTGCTGAAAAGATGGTATCATGCAGTTTATCCGCTACTAAAAAACTACTACGGGACGGGTGGAGATCTAAACGTTGATGAAATACATGAAGTGATCCCTATAACGGAAGACTTTGGGCTGTGGCATCCTCAGGAAGGGATAGTAAATGGTCACTATAACCCACGAAAACCCACAAAAATCCACATGATAGGAAGGCTCAGGCAAGGGGTTTCAAAAGTTTTGGAAGATTCTGAGTATGTCCCGGACTCTCCAAATAAATACACGGTTTCTGATATGATCACCGGTTTTGGCGTCGCAGAAGCGGTCCGGCATTATTATGACATCTGGAACGGAGAGCTAAAAGGGAAGCGCGCAATTATCCAAGGTTGGGGAAATGTTGGTTCTACGGCCGCCTTATACCTATCAAAGTACGGAGTTAAAATTGTAGGTATTATCGACAAAGCTGGGGGAGTCATCCATGCCGAAGGGCTGAGTCTTGACGCGGTGAAAAAGCTTTTTCACGATAAATCAGGAAATAAACTTGTTGCCGATGAGTTAATGCCTTTTGAGACATGCAATGAGAAAATATGGTCCACAGGGGCAGAGATTTTCATCCCCGCGGCAGCTTCTCGCCTTGTTTCTAAAGAACAAAGTGAGCAGATGATTGCAAATGGGCTTGAATGCATTTCCAGTGGAGCGAATGTCCCTTTTAATGATCCGGAGATTTTTTATGGCTCTACAGCAGAATACGTAGATAACCATGTCGCACTGCTTCCGGATTTTATTGCTAACTGTGGAATGGCCAGGACCTTTGCCTTTTTAATGGATCCTGAAAACGATGAGAAACTAACAGACGCAGATATCTTCAACGATATTTCATTGACTATTAGGAAAGCGTTAACTCAAGTTTATCAAGAGAGTACTTCCCGGACCAATATCGCCGAAACTGCATTTCGAATTTCATTGAAACAGTTGATTTGATATATTACATTCGATTTTTACAAATGTGATGCATACGTATCACACGAATCACTTTTAGTTTATTTATGTACGCTCGAATCCTATTTCCAATCTTAGTAGCATTATCAATAATTGTAATGCCCATAGATGCTATCGCCCAGGAGCACCGAAGTCAGGATGATGAAGTACATCATGTAGATGCTCATGATGCCGATGAATCCCACCACGGAGAAAAGCCTCAAATGTGGAGCGTGATTCCTTTTGCTTTGCTGCTATTAATGATCGCCACAGGACCGTTATTCTATCCTCATTTCTGGCACAAAAGTTACCCCATTATTGCAGTGGGTTTAGGACTTTTAGTGATTTTCTACTATCTGTTTGGCCTCCGTAACATGCATAGCCCCATTCACTCGGCCGCGGAGTATGTTCAGTTTATTGCCCTGCTAACGGGGCTTTATGTAGCTTCTGGAGGGATTCTGATCATTGTAGATAAAAAAGCATCTTCGATCACCAACGTAGCCATACTGGCTATTGGAGCCGTAATCGCTAACATCATCGGGACGACAGGTGCTTCCATGCTACTGATACGGCCATTCATTCGGCTGAACAAAAACAGAATCAAACCGTACCACATTGTTTTCTTCATTTTCATTGTTAGTAACGTTGGAGGGTGCCTCACGCCGATCGGAGATCCACCACTCTTTCTTGGATTTTTGAAAGGCATTCCTTTTGAATGGACGTTGGTTCATAATGTCACCCCCTGGATCATCGGTGTTATTTTTCTTTTGATAGCTTTCTATCTGTATGACATCCGAAATAAGTCTGACTATGCAGCAAACCTGGGTGAAGAACCAGAGCCGATATCCGATACGGTCAGTGTCAAAGGGAGGCGAAACTTCTTGTGGCTTGCGGTTGTGGTGATCGCGGTTTTCCTTGATCCCAATGTATTTGACTGGGTGCCAGGAATTATTTATGAAGGCCAGAAGTTTTCGTTCATTCGGGAAATCATCATGTTGACCACTGCATTCGCTTCTTTTCGTTTTTCAGATCTACAAGCGATACAAGGCAACGAATTTAATTTTGAGCCGATAAGAGAAGTAGCGTACATCTTTATCGGTATATTTTTTACGATGATGCCTGCACTGGAGTTAGTTAGCATGTATGCAGAATCTCCAGAAGGGTCTAAACTCATCTCTCCCAGCAATTTATATTGGGGAACGGGCCTGCTGTCAGGATTTCTGGACAACGCTCCCACTTATGTCAACTTTTTGACTGCCTCTATGGCTAGTGTAGGCGGAGACGTAAACAACATGGAAGACGTCGTCGCTTTTGCCAACAACCAGTACAAGGACTCCATGTTGGATTTGATGGCAATTTCTGTTGGAGCGGTCTTTTTTGGAGCCCTGTCTTACATCGGAAATGGACCCAACTTTATGGTAAAATCCATCGCGGAACAAGTCGGAATTAAAATGCCTTCGTTCTTTGGTTACATCTTCAGGTATTCCGTGCCTATTTTACTTCCCTTACTCTTTATTGTTTGGCTGATTTTCTTCAGAGGTCACTGATTAGGATTAGGATAGAACAATTTTTTCTTTATTTGATCTATTATTCGTTTATTTGCCACTTATATCGCCATCCTAATCACTTTTAATTTATGCTTTTAAGCTTGTTTTCAGGACATAATGAAGGGATACTGTTTGGAGTATTTGGAGTTGTTATCGTTTTATTTCTGGTCTTAGACCTTGGAATATTTCACAAGAAACATCATAAGGTCTCTCAAAAAGAAGCACTTCAACAATCTATTTTTTGGGTGGTCATCTCAATAGTTTATGGAGTGATCATCTATTTTTTTGGTGAAGGTTCAAAGGCGAGTTTCGAGTTTTTTTCAGCATACGTTACGGAGAAAGCACTCTCTGTTGACAATATTTTTGTGATACTTCTTATTCTAAGGTATTTCAAAGTAAAGGAAGAATACTATCATAAAATCTTGTTTTGGGGCATTTTAGGAGCGATTGTTTTCAGGGCTGTTTTCATTTTCGTTGGCGCCTTACTCATTTCTGAGTTCCATTGGATCTTATATATATTCGGTGTCTTTCTGGTTTACTCTGGTATCAGGCTCTTTTCCGATGATGGAGACATGGAAATAGAGCCGGAGAAAAATCCGATGCTCCGCGTAGCGAAAAAAATATTCCCAATGACGACTAAAGATGAGGGAGGTAAGTTTTGGCTCAGAGAAAATGGTAAGCTTCTTTTTACTCCCCTGTTTCTTGTCATAATCCTGATCGAATCAACAGACCTGATTTTTGCTGTCGATTCGATTCCCGCCGCTTTTGCCATCACGCAGGAGGAATTTGTGATTTATACCTCCAATATTTTTGCGGTCATGGGTTTAAGAGCCATGTTTTTTCTCCTGGCCAATGTTTTAGATAAATTTTACCTGCTACAAAAAGGCCTCTCCGTCGTCCTGATATTCATCGGTGCCAAGATGTTGGTGGAAATCATTGATTTACACATTCCCATTTTCTTGTCCTTTGGAGTTATTTTGGGATCACTGATTTTGGCAATTGTCTTCTCTCTTATTTTCCCAAAAGCAGAAACAAAGACCGAAGAGGTGAAAGCCACCAATAACGAATAATCGGTTATTTTGCTTCTAGTTCGGCTACGGACTCCAGCACCTTATCTTTTAGTTTTTCTTTGTATAAGATAAGGTTCTTTGCGATTGCATTATCTGTAGCACCAACAATGGAAGCAGCAAGGATACCTGCATTTTTTGCACCATTGAGTGCTACAGTGGCGACGGGGATTCCACCGGGCATTTGTAGAATGGATAAAATAGAATCCCATCCATCGATTGAGTTACTTGATTTAATAGGTACCCCGATTACTGGAAGCGTGGTAATGGAGGCGACCATTCCCGGTAAATGGGCTGCACCGCCGGCTCCTGCAATAATGACCTGAAGCCCTCTTTCTCTGGCTTTTTCTGCATAATCAAACATACGGTGAGGTGTTCGGTGAGCGGATACGATGGTCAACTCAAAGGAAACACCCAACTCGTCCAATAAGTCTGCTGCCTCCTGCATGATGGGCAGGTCGGACTTGCTCCCCATGATGATTCCTACTTTAACTGTGCTCATGAAACTACTTTGATTAATTCTTTGACTTTTCTTGCTTTATTTTTAACGGAGGTGGCGTCTTTATCTACCACAGTGACATGGCCCATTTTTCTGAAAGATTTCGTTTCTGCCTTTCCATATAAATGGACATAAACGCCACTCATGGCCAGGCATTCCTTTAATCCATTATACTTAGCCGGTCCTTCAAAGCCTTCTTCACCTAGTACATTGACCATTGCTGCAGCACTGAGAAGTTTCGTATCACCCAGTGGCAGATCCAATATGGCCCTTAAGTGCTGTTCAAATTGAGAAGTTAGGTTGGCTTCTATGGTGTGGTGACCGGAATTGTGCGTTCTTGGCGCGATTTCATTGACCAGGAGGGCTCCACTTTTATCTAAGAACAACTCGACAGCCAATAAACCGACCATCCCTACTTTTTCGATCACGTCCTGAGCAAGTTGATAGGCTTGTTCTTCTACCTGTTTGGATACTCCGGCAGGAGCAAACAGAAA
This sequence comes from Bacteroidota bacterium, assembly GCA_039192005.1. Taxonomy (GTDB): domain Bacteria; phylum Bacteroidota; class Bacteroidia; order Cytophagales; family Cyclobacteriaceae; genus Ekhidna. Next base: position 2,587 of record JBCCXH010000024.1, on the reverse strand, counting down.
CTCCACTAAATTTTTTTCAGGGTGGTAAGAAAGCTCGACGATAGGAAAACAACTCGTTTCTCCTTTTGCATTTCGTGTGACAATGACGCTAAGCTCTTTGTCAAAATCCACCAGCTTTTCAAGTAGTCCGGGTCGGTCAAATGCCTTGCTCAAGTCGTCTTTGCTTCTCAAAACCTGGACCCCTTTCCCATCGTACCCCTCTTTTCCAAGTTTATTGACCATGGGTAACATATCCAGGTGTTTTTTGACATCTTCTTTACCCTCTGTCAAGACAAAGTCAGCGGTAGGGATGCGATTGGCTTTATAAAACGTTTTTTGTTTTCTCTTATCCTGAATAAGTTCGATGACGTCCGGTTGAGGATATATCTTGACCCCTTCATTTTCCAACCTTTTGAGCGCGTTGATATTGACGTTTTCTATTTCGATGGTAATTAAATCAAACCTTTTGCCCCATTCATAGACCGTTTCTTCATCCGTAAGCTTTCCTACGGTAAAATCCTTTACTAAATGGACACACGGTGCGTTGGGGTCCGGGTCAAGTATTGAGATATTCAGGTTGTAATTCATCGCTGATTGGATCAGCATTCTGCCTAGTTGACCCCCGCCAAGTACGCCAATTCGTAAATCGGTTATATCCTTTTGAACCATTGCCGCAAAGATAGGTGTTCAGGATATATGAAAGTTGATGTTGGAAAGAGTGAAAAGAAAGTCGAAAATGAGGATACAGGAACTTCTCCTCCATTAGTATCGGATGCTTCAGAGGATGAGCTAACGCCACCAGGATTACCAGAAATTGATTTTAAGAAATTTTTAGGTTGTGGAGGGTAGTACTCATACTGACTGAGCTTATCAGAATTTTTCAGCGAAGGTTTTGACCAGAACTCCGCCTTGGTTAGTGTCTGCACTAACCAAAAGGACGATTGCTAAAACCCGCTAATTTTTCCGCCTTGAGGTTTGCTGGGGCTTTTAAGCAGTGGTTGGTGATCGACCTGAAGGAAAAGTGAAGTTTTTTACGTAGTAATGTGATCAATGATTTTATATACAGTTTTATTCTTTTCTCCTTCTTTTTGAAATAAGTTTAGTTCAATTCCCTTCTTAAGGTCTCTACTGGCTGTGGAAGAAGAAATGTCTTTGAAGGTATCCATGTATGTTTTTCTGGTAAATGTTTTAATGTCCGATTTCAGACCTCCTGATCTGTCACAAATGAAGTTGTTGCAGAACCCAGCAAACACACAGTAATCTTTACGTAAACATCCATTTTCTAGCTTTAAGAAGCGTTCTTGAATATCAGAGCATCATGTTTGCGACAGGATCACTCTACGAAGAATGCTCTTTTTTAGCCTTTTAAAGGGGGGCGAGTCAGGATGTCTGAAGTTATAGGTAAAATTGGAGTACTTCAAGTTGGCTCAGTAGTTCTGAGGTACGGGCGTGGTAATAGCAATTTAAAAAACCTTAAGTATTAAGAAGATTTTCCTTACTTACTTCACTGTATTCATAATAAGTAATATGAATGTTATGAACACGATCCATATTGATATAAAAGAGATGTCCAGGCATTTCATACCATCGCTCATCAGAATTTTTATCTTCCTGTTTTTCAGTGGTGTTGTCCTGACTTAAGTCATCGTTGAAGTTTCTTCGGTAAACATCTATTAATGTCAGGGATTCTAGTTTTTTATTGTCATTACTGTTTAATTCAAATGAATCCAGGGTGCCACTGTATATGGTGTAATGGTTATCACTCCCTTCAACCAAGACATCAATTCCAATAAATAGTTTGTCCGGATCCAGATCAAACGCTTTCGATATATAGGGTTCTGTGAACAGACGAACCCATTTTACGTCTACTTCGAACAGGCGATGAACTAAATGAAGAGAACGTCGTATAGAAATAAACCTTAATAACCATCCAAGCAAACCTCCCGATATCACTACGGTAATAAAATAAAGGGACGCCCATTGCATACTGTATGCAACGTCTAACTTTTTGAAATCTAACTTTCCCTTTTGCATTCCATACAAAATTTCCATATCAACATCCGGCAAAATTTTGCAGCCATGTATGATCCATAAAACGATTAAATGAAGTACAAGGGCTGGAATAATGGCCCAATAAACCTGTTCAATATTCGATATCCTTATTTTCTGGTACCTACCCTGAATCAGGAAATACCTGAAGATCAAACCGGGAAAAAGAAGGAGAAGGATTGAAACGGTCGAGACGAGTATCGACACTTTATGTTCCTTGTTAAGATGGAGTATGTTTTCCTGCTACTTTAATTGAAATGTCACCGTCACTGGCCGTCTTTCCAGGGGTAGAAGCCACTCCCAGACGAAGTCGAGTGAGTGTTTTTCCTTCTTTTTGAACCAATTTTCTTACGGAGTTACTTAAAGCAGCTTTCATAATACTAATATAAATAAGTGTTCCAATTCTTATACGAAGAGATATGTATTAATCGATTAACAAAAATTGAGTCCGATTAATTCGTCTTTTTCTTACCGCATTTTTTACGCATATAATCTTTGATGTCATTTACTCCTTTTTTTCACAAAAACAGAGAAAGAATAATCGATAGATAGATGTTTC
>JBCCXH010000023.1:0-21630 GCA_039192005.1 Bacteroidota bacterium | reverse complement strand
TGGAAAAAGGGTGAAAAAAATCCATCATCAATTGATTTGCATGATTCGCTTTGAGCAATTTCTCCTACCCAAAAAAGGGTAAAAAAATACCAAATTTATGGTATTGCATATGTCTCCTTTTATGAGCTATTTTGCCACTGGCTAAAACCAATAACAACACTCAAAACAGATTATATTCAATGGCAGAGATCGTTTTACCAGGCACCTATATCAAGGTATTTGACGAAGGGCTGATCAGTGCCGGTGCCGTAGCATCAGGCAACATCGGTATCGTCGGGACAGCAAATAAAGGACCCCTATCAGAAGTCCAGATCATCAGTAGCTTCAGTGAAGCCCGGGCAATTTTCGGAGATACCGGCGACTGGGACCCCAAATCGTCCAACAACCTGACATTGGTTCGTTCACTTGAACTCATTTTTAATAATGGAGGACGTACGATCTATGCAGTGCGTGTAGCCACGGGATCGGCAACTCATGCTAAGCTGGACCTCTCTAAGGGCAATACCAAATACCTGTCGGTAAAGGCTCGTACCGAAGGAAAACACGGAGAAAGCATCTCTGTGGAATTAGTCAAGAGTGCGGAAAGTCAATTCATCGTTACCGATGGACAAACGGTAGAAAAATACGACGTGTCCGAGACCGGCTCGGTCTTTGATTTCAAGGCATTGGAAACCGCGATCAATGACAACTCACAACTGGTTGAGATCACCAGCTCAAAGAACGTAGAAACCGACGAAGTCGCTCCAACCTACCTGACTGGTGGAAATAATGGAGAAAATGCCGTTTCTGCCACGTACAAAAACGGATTGGAACTACTGGAAAACGAACTGGTTAACATCGTGGTACTGGCTGGCCAGGATACCACCGACGCAGACCTACTCACTGCCCACCTCAAAAAGACGGCCGAAGAAAAGAGAGAGCGTATCGCAGTAATCGGTGCGGCAAAAGATGCGGAAACCAGCCATTCACAAAACAGCGACCGACTGATTGTTGCGGCTCCCGGCATTAAGACCAAAACGGTAAATTCCGCCACTGGAAAGGAAATCTCCGTAGACCTGCCCGCTCCATACATGGCAGCCGCAGTCGCTGGTTTGATTGCCTCGCTGCCGGTCCAGTCCAGCCCTACCAATAAGATTTTAGCTATTTCCGGCCTGACCACAACGTACAACACCGGGAAACTTGAAAAGCTGGTCACCAACCGTGCACTGGCCGTTGAAAATAAGGAAGGATTTCGAATCGTCAAAGGAATTACCACTTCTACCAACACCGCGTGGCATCAGATCACCACCCGTCGCATTGTGGACTATGCGATGTACGGTGTCCGGTCCGGTTGCAACCCCTACATCGGAAAGTTGAACAACGAACGGGTAAGAGGAGCAATGAAGGCCACGCTGGATGCGTTTTTGACCCGAATGGTCAACGATGAAGCACTCATCAGTTATGAACTGGAAGTAACGGCGACACGCGCTGAACAGATACAGGGCATCGTACAGGTCACCATGACGCTACGGCCTGCTTTCAGCATCGATTTTATTAAAGTAAACATGTACCTCGGATAAAAACACACAACCATGCCAAACAAAGATATTTTCACCGGATCAGATGCTTCACTTGTACTGGCCGTAGACGATAAATCCGTCGCAGAAGGAAAACTTGCAGATGACCTCCTGACCGAATATGAACTCTCTAGTCTCGTAGGAGAACTGAAAGACGTCAAAGTCAATGTGCAAACAGATGTGAGAGCATACCACGCCATTGGCCAACGGCATGCCTCGCAGCTACGCACCGGAAACATCACAGTAAGCGGCAGCGCCGAACGTGCACACATCAATGGCGCATTGATCAAATTACTGTTGGGCGAAGGGGCCGGAAGCCCGCCACCAGCAGGAGGAATTGTACAGCCCACGTTCAATATGGTACTGAACCTGAAAAACCCGGCCCTTCCTGAAAATGGCAGCAAGCTTGTCCTTTTCGGAGTCAAATTTGACAGTTGGAATTTTGCCCTGCCAGAAGACGATTTCGTGATGGAAGAAGTGACGTTCCGTGCATTACGAATCGCACAAGAAGATGCTGGTAACTAGTGATAACCCATACTAACAGGCCCAATTCCCTATGTTGATCGATGCAGAAGAGCAGGTAACGCTGAAAATTCCGACGGAAATCTTAGCACCTAAAAACGGATCCGTGCAAGAGGTGATCCTCAAGCCGCTAAGTGTCTATACGTTTCAGCTCATTATGAAGGCTGCTAAAGACGATGCTTCACTCATTCCACTATTGATCGTGAAAGAATCAGTGGTAAACCCGTCGCTGGAACTTAAAGACATACGCGGAATGAAGGTTGGTCTGGTCAATTTTCTCATCAAAGAAATCAAGCGGATTAGCGGAATTAGTTGACAACTATGAATCAGGAGCAACAGCTAACGGACATCGGTCAGTCGATACTATCGGATTTAAACGAGATCGTTGACGCCTCCAGTCATTTCGGGTGGAAGTCGATAGCTGTTGCGCTGGAAGAGGTGACACTACCTCTCGTCACTGATCCTTCCTCTTTTTATCAACTCGCTTCAAACCTTTACCATATAGAAGGTTTGAAGCCTACGCCGGACAATCAGCCAAAGGAACCAACGTTGAAACCACCCGGCCGATCCGAAGAAAATCAGGAGGTTGGTTCGCATACGTTGTCCAGACAGGTATCCGATAATGAGTTACATCGTGCAACGGGTCGATCTCAGGAACGATCCACTATTGATGCCCTCTCAATTCCCCCTTCTGCTCAATCGACAGAAGAGATAAAGGGATCGGTACATCCTGCGGATCAACCGCCAGAAACGTCGGGCATTGCTAAAGTAGCCGGAACTACCAATGAGCTAGAAGCTGCTACGAATGAAGTACCCGTTCAACCTCCAGAAGAAACCATAAAATCAGTACACGACCGTAATAAAACAGGTAAAGCATCAGAAAAGGAAAACTTTACACCTTTAGAAAAGACTCAAAATTCGGGTTTTGTCGCTATGGCGCATTCCCTGACAAGTGCTTTTGGGAATGTGACTACTTCTACTCAGGAGAGCCATCAAACGCAATCAACTGAAACCGAAACTTCAGTGAGCCGTCATGGTAATATAGAACAAACGTCAAACGGTGTTCCAACCTCCAATGATGATCCGAAACAAACGCAGACACTAAGTCTTTCCGAAGAAAAAACGAAGAAAACGCTTCGTGACATCACTTCCAGAAGAAAAGTAGTTCCAGCAATAAAGGATAAAACAGCGGATAATTTCCCTTTATCGGGTTCCCTGGAAACCGACTCAGTTTCAAGACAGTACCTTTCCGATTTCCCCAAAAAAAGTACGCAAATTGATTGGGAACATGGCGCGAATGAACGGTCGGAACCTTTTGATCACTCAGATGAGCATTACAGAAATAAAACAAGTAGTCCCAACTTCAAAAGTTTAACTAAAAAGACCGATGAGTCGGCTCAGGAAGCCAGGCTGTCACCTCACTTGCAGGACCAACTGGCTCATTTCATTCAGGGGCGGACAACAAAAGAACTAAAGGAATGGTCGCAATTGTTTGAACAATGGGCCAGCTTACCTGATGTTCCAATGGAGTCACTTTCCAAGACAGATCAACCCACCGACCACCGGCCAACAAGATACGACGACCACCGACGAGCTGATACAAACGCGCGCATCGACGCATTCCGTCAAGGAATATCGGCGCATTTATCGGCTAAGAAAACCGATGATACCATACCCGAGGAGGAAGAAACCATTTGGGATACTTCTGGTGAGCCTGCTATTCAAGCCAACGCCCCCCATGTTTCTTACGCAAAGCGAAGCGAGGCACATCGGGCTGAAAATGCATTGAAACGATCATTTATAAGGTATTACGGACACTGATATGGCAATAGAACTAGGAGGCATCGCATTGGATCAGGTCCACAGGATCACCACACACGAGGACGGAGCATACCTCATGCAGCGGGTCCCCGGCCTGGAAGGTGACATCGCACAGGACTTCGGCCGTCAGTCCCTACGACTCGATATCGAAGGGATCTTCTATGGAGAAGAAATTACTAAAGAACTTCAGTCCTTACGGGAGCTGTACCTGAAAAGGGAGCCCGTTGAACTATTGGCCCAGGTAGCCGGCAGGGCCTATGCGTCGAACGTACTAATCGATCACCTCCAGGTGATGGAATCCGGCGATCAGCCAGACCAATACACCTATCACCTGGTAGTTGTAGAGTACGTCGAGCCACCGACATCCGGCCTGGCAGATGTAGCCGCCGTCAATACCGCCATTGCCGCAGAGGCGTTGGCGATCAATGAATTGATGGAACTACCCGACATGCTGGCTTTGGGCTCCCTACCGGAACTGAGTAACCCGATCGCTCCTTTAAAAGGCGTATTGGCCCCGATGCAGGAAGCTTCGACAGCGCTTTTGAAAGCTTCCAGCGGACTGACTTTATTGTTTGGAAAAAAATAACTAACCACTTATCGAACTATAAAAAATGAGTGAATTACTAACAGCCCTACCAAAAAAAGAGGACCTCAACGCAGCCCTCCCCTCGTCCTTTGAAACCGGAGGGATCGATGAATTAGGAACCGATGTAAATGCACTAGGAGCCGGAATTGACGGAGGCATTCCCGCCATCGATACCGCTCCTAACCTGGAAACAGCCGTCCCGGCCGACCTCTCTCCGGAGAGTGTGACGAGCCGGCTGAAAGAACCCATTGACGCGCTATCTGCAGTCAGTGCGGACGGAATCAGTGCCTCCATTCGTACCTCTCCCATCGATGTAGGCGTGACGGCCCCCAGCTTTGACATCCACGCACCGATGAACACCATTAGCAATGCCCTGGCACCTTCGGGACAAATTGTGACACCATCCATTGAAGAAAGCATTCCCGGTTTTGAATCCGATGCAGCCATACAGCAAATAAAGCAACTGGCAGCAACAGGTAAAGCCACTCCAATGAAGCTGGTCAATATGTACCTGAAGGTCTTCAAAACGATGATCGAAAAGGCAACCGACAAGGAACGCATCGTAGAGTTGGCCATCGAGTCCCTGGAGGAGATCTACCTCGGACAAATTGAAAAACTACAATACAACCTGCCTTACAAAGTGCTTGAGGACATGGTCACGCTAATGGGATCAGATTTTCTTGAACAGTACCGTCAGTTATTGGAAGACTTGGAGCAAAGTACGACCATTGACTTTAACCTCCTGCTCAGGGCTCGAAATGAGATCATTCCAACGCTCGTTGACATCAAAAGGACCCGACAAACGCTCACCAACTTTTCAAACGCCAGCATCGAAGACCTGCAAAACGCAATCGACCACGTGCTGGAGTTTACAGGAGAAGGGCAGGTGGTCTTACAAACCTTCTTTGACTCCTTTGAAAGTAAAATCATGGAGGTGCTGGATGCAGTCGAGCCACCTTTAGAAGAGATTAAGAATCTTTCTGCTCAGATCATTGGCTTTTTGAACGATACCGCCGGCAAAGCAGAAGAAGCCGCTATCAAAGTAAAGGAAACGCTTACCGACCAGCTCAATGGATTGGAAGACCTCATCAGCACAGACCTGAAAGACAAAATCGAAGACATCAATCAAAAAATTGAAAGCTTCCTTGCCGAGATTGGTGAAAAAGCAGACGTCGCGGTTGGCGGAGTCAAAAACGGACTCTCGTCGGTGACCGATGGCGTGGAGCAATTTTTCGAGCGGGTCAACGCATTAAAAGCACAGCTAGAAAAAGCGGTGGAAGACCTGGCAACAAAGACGGACGAAAAGACCGAAGAAGCTTTTAAGCAGGCAGAACAAAAGATCAGGCAACTACTCGGAAAGATTACGGACGTACTGGAAAGCCCTTCGGTAAAAGACGCGTTGGACAAAACCAAAGAAGGCATTGACAAATTCAAAAAAGTCATGGAAGAAGTATCCCTGCAACCGGTTTTTGACCTCGTGGTAACCAAAGCCGGCGATCTGGAAGTAAAAGTACGAGCCATCCAGGTAGATGAATTGGGCGTCCCGCAAAAGACCGCGCTGAAGTTGGGTGCTAAAATCATCCAGGAAGTAGAAGTAGACGAGATCATCAAACCGGAGCTCATTGCCATTTTCAAAGAATTGAGAGATCCGATTGCTGCCCTGGTAGAAGAGTTGAAAAAAGGCGTGTTGCAGATCAATGAGTTGATCGAAGAATTTGCCCCGGGCACCATTGTGAGGGGATTGATCGAGCAAGCCGGACCCTATAAAGACTTTCTGAAACTTCTGGACACACATAAACCATCTTCGCTATTACAACCGATAAAAACGGCAACCGATAAACTGACCGACCTGGTCGCACAGCTGGACCCCAACATCCTGATTGCCAAAATTCAGGGTCTTTTTGATGAGTTGAGCAAGCTGGCCAGTACGCTTTCGCCTGAAAAACTCAATACCATGATCATGAGTGCAGTCGGGAAAGCTACCAACGAACTCAGAAGCATTCGCGATGTAAAACTGGATGAGATCATGCAGACGATCAAAGACACCATTTCGCTTGAAAAACTGCTGGAAAGTACCGGGCTGGGTGACATTGCCAATGCGGAGATCTGGGATCACATCAACTACTACCTGGACGGTGTGTTTTTGGATAAAATCACCGAAGCCCTTACCTACCTGGAAGCAGAACTTCCGGCTCGTATTGTAGGTATCTCTTTTGAACATCACGAGGAGGAAGTAGCCCGAATGAATGCACACGTTGCGGATCAGATCAAATGCACCGCTGCACAAATGAAGTCCTCGTTGAGCAATGTACACGCCCTTTTGGTGAGCAATCAAGAGGTCATCGAGGAGTTGGAAACCAAACGACAGCAATTGCTGGTAGACCTGGGCGACGTCCCGGAATACCAAGCCATACTGACCCGTATGAGTCTCGAGGACCTGACCGAGATGGAAGAGTTGGTGGATACCATTCAAAAAATGCCCAATGTAGCCATCAATAGTAGACTCAAGCTATTTGCAGACCTGCTCAAAGCGCATGAAGAACAACTGAAAAAAGTAGACCGGGTGTCGTTGGAGCTTGCGGTTCCTTTCATTGTCAAAACACAACTGACCGACCCGATCAACCGAATTGTACAGGCCATCCGTGATCGGCTTGAGGACTACAAAGAAGTAGTGGATGCGATCAAAGCGGTCATTGAAAAGCTGGTAGCCCTTCCTGTAGAAATGGATGCCAACGTAGCGCTGGTACTGGATGCAGCAGTGCAGGAGATCAAAGACGTGATCAGTGCCACGATGACGGCGATCAATACGGCAGCAGGGACGCTGACAGCGGCGTTGAAAAGTTCACACGATGCGTTGATACTCAACCTGGACAAGTTCAGTCCGACAGGCCTGCTCAATGCATTTGCAGCCAGTGATTTTGAGGAAAATGGATTGGAAGCATTCCGTACCATCCTCTCTTCCCCTCCGCACAATGACGACATTGCGGTTTTCTTAAGTACCAAGCTTACACCCCAACAGATTCAGCTATTGGAAGTTGCTGGTACAAATGCGGAAAAAACCGTGCTGGAAGCGTTCAATGCGGCGCTGTTTGATCCTAAGTTGAACGACCACAAATCATTGGCTCAGGCAACCATCAATCAGAAGCTGGCAGAATTAGTATCCAGTGAAGAAGCGAACCCGATCACACAAGGCAGGTACGAATCACTAGCGACCCAGTTAGATGACATGGGCATGCCCAACCGAAAGTACGACAAGATCCGGCTCAATCGCATCATTTTGGAGGCCATGTATCCCGAACAGATCAAGATGAGTATTCAGTCGCTCCATCCGTTCATTGTCGCACAGATTGCCCGTTTGTATCCGCAAGGGCTGGTGAACAGGTTGGACAGTACGTACGCAGGAATCGTAGACAAGATCAAACGAATGCCAAAGGAACTGATCCAGGAACCACTCGATGATCAATACAACGTGCTAAAAGAGCAGTTTCAGGAGCACTTCGACATCGAAGGCATCTTTAAAGTGCTACAGGTCAAGCTGGATGGGCTCGATGACGACCTGGAGCTGGGACTGAACCGTATTTCGTTTGCTTTCGACCAACTCGTTGAAACGTTTGACACACGACTAGCGGAATAATGCCTGGTATCTCTTATGACATAGCTATAGGGACCAAAACCTATCAAACACCAGGCGCAGCCGGTTTGAAATCACTGAATACCTACAGTACGCTCACTACTCCGGTCAATAGCGCAATCATTGAGCTGACCGGGATGGAAACAACCGGTACGGGTGACGAGGTAAAAGTCAAGCTTGGAAGCGAAGGCAAAACCACGTTGGTGTTCACAGGGGTTGTACGTTCAGTGACGTATTCGTTGGAAAGTACCACCGTATACGCCACTTCGGCATCCGAACCACTGACCCGGTATCAGGTAGCGGTGGCCTATGAAAACCAGGCTGCCGGTGCCATTGTCAAAGACTTAGCCGATCAATTGGGCCTCTCTGTTGGGAAAGCGGCCGAGGGAGTTCAATTTCCCCGCTATACCCTGACAGCGAAGCAAGCTGCCTGGCACCACATCAAGACGTTGGGTGCTTACTCAGGGGTGGATAGCTGGTCCGATGAGACGGACACGTTGCAGTTTACACCCTATGTCTCCAAACCTTCCAACCCATTTACCTACGGGGTCGACGTGTTGGAGACAGAAAAAGAGGCCGTATCGGTGACGCTGGACGGAGTCGTCGTCTTTGGCGAATCCGATGGACAAGAAGAAGAGAGTTTCTGGCTAAAAAAAGCAACCGTCAAAGGGACTGCGGGCAAGACGACTGGTGTGGTGAAAAGCCACGCCATTTATGCGGCACGTACGGAAGACCTGTGCAAAAAAATTGCAACTAATCTGTTGGAAGCCGTCACGCAGCGCAAGTCACGAGGTCGTACCCGTGTTTTAAATGGGGAGCAGGTTCGGCTGGGAGCGACCTTTTCGCTGAAGGGGGCGCCTGAAAATATATTGAACGGAAACTACAAAGTAGTAAGCGTCCGCCATGAACTGAATCCAGAAGAAGGATATACCACGGAAATAAACTGGGAAGAATATACATGAACGAAGTAGTAGAAATCATGCAACAAGTCGCACAGCGGGAAGCCAACACCCAGCTGACGACCGAACTCGCAACTGTAACGGAGGTATTTCCTCATGCTGCCGATGACGATAAAGACAACTACCAGTGCACCGTCGAGCTAAAGAACCATCACACCCCGGACGGGGCGCCATTGATCTGCCCACGTGTCCCGGTCGCTGTCCCCTATCTGGGCCTCACCTGCATTCCCAATATCGGAGACCTGGTACTCGTCCAGTTTATCGGAGGAGACATTAACGCTCCGGTGATCACCAGTCGCCTGTACAACGATGAAGACCGCCCACCGGCGAATGAAGAAGGCGAATTTCAGCTACAGCACTCGCTCAAAGAAGGAGGCACCTTGAAACTGGACAAGGAAGGAGTCCTTACCCTGACGAGCAAGAGCGAAGAAAACGTATTCACACTGGACGATGAAAAAGTCACCATCACGAATGAAAAACTAATGCTGGAAATCGATTTTTCCGGTGAAAAGATCTCGATCCGGTCTACCGGAGACATTGAGTTAACTGCAGACGGTAACCTGAGCTTGTCGGGCAACGAAGTATCGATCGAGTCAAAAGCAGCCCTGAAGATGGATGCAGGTTCCTCACTGGACATGTCTTCTTCTGCCGCGATGAAACTGAAAGGAGCAACAATAGATTTGAACTAATATGGGACAGCCAGCAGCAAAAAAAGGAGATCAAGTTGTGGGAGTATGTACCCATCAAGTGATGGTACCCTCTCCCGGAGGGCCCGTACCGACGCCACTGCCCCACCCCTTTACCGGGATCATCGACCAGGCGTTGAGCGGAGACGTGAATGTGATGGGACAGCCGGCGGCTACCAAAGATTCTCAGGCGAGTAATACGCCTCCACACATCCCTACGCCTCCCGGCACTTCTTTTCAATCGCCACCAGACGATCTCGCTACCATCAACAGTGGGAGTGCGACCGTCAAAATCAATGGCAAACCGGCTGCACGCATGGGAGACACGGCAGAAACGTGTGATGAAATCAAGGTCCCTGCATCGGTGATTGCTGTTTCAACTGTAAGTATTGGATAATGAGTGACCTGGCCCTAAAAAGACAAACCCTACGCACCGAGTTTTCGGACCGTACTTCCATCGACATCGGAGGCATCAGAGGAGACATTGCCTTGCGCGATGGTCTGGACAACGTGGCGCAAGCCATTCAAAACCGACTGCTGACGCGAAAAGGTGAACTCTCCCGTCTGGGACATACCCAATATGGGTCCCGGCTACATACCCTGATCGGGGAGCCAAAAAGCTGGAAAACACAGGCCCGGGCGGAGCTGTACATCCGGGAAGCACTGAAAGACGAACCTCGCATTGCCGAAATCCTCGACATTCAGTTTCCAGAAGCAGACGACGTCAACGGACGTTATACCCTGCACATTGTGATCCGGGTACGGGTAGTATCCTATGAAGAACAAGTAGAAATCGCACTCGCACTTAACCTTACCTCTTAATGGCATATCAAAAGAAAGCGTACCTACACCTTTACGAATCATTGGCTGCAGACCTGAAAAAAAGGCTGCCGGGGATCACCGACTTTGAGCAGGGCAGTGTCATTCGCTCCATGCTGGAAACCCTGGCTTACGAACAAGCAGTTTTCTACGAGCAGCTGGACCATATTTACAACGCTTCCTTCGTCAATACCGCCACAGCTGCCAACCTGGAAAAAGTAGTCGCGATTCTCGACATCACGCGTGGTGAGCCCGATTATGCACAGGGGGACGTTACCTTTTTCAAAGATCCGACGTTCCAGGACACCGCCATCTTACCCGTAGGGACGCTGGTTACGACGGAAGACAACCCGGACGAAGTACCTCAGCGGAAAGCATACCGTACCCTGGAAGAAGCTGTTTTGACACCGGAAATGACCGAAGCAACGGTAAAAATACAGGCAGAAACCCGGGGCGCTGAGTTGGAGACCGCACAGGAGACCATCGTGGTGATGCCGGTCCCGGTCGAAGGGGTAAGTGGGGTCATCAATTCGTCCGCGATCTCATTCATCGGCCGAAAGCGGGAAACGGATGAAGAACTACGGGGACGTGCCAAAAAGACCTTGCTTGCCGCAGGAAAGGCATCTGAGATCTCCATCGAACAGGCCCTTCTGTCCATGCCCAACATTCTGGACGTAAAAATAGCGAACCCAAAAAACGAAGCAGGGGACATCATCCCGGGTGTCATCAATGTGTACGTCGATGGCTTGTCCGAAACCAACAGCCAACAATTGTCCAATCGGCTGGAAGAAGTGAAGGCAGCCGGTATTTATACCCGGTTGAAGCCCGCAGAAATCACCACCCTGACAGGCGTGCTAAAACTCGTGCCGCATGAAAGCGTGCTGGAAAAAGAGCTACCCGAGCTGGAATCACAAGTTGCCGATCAGATCGCTGCTCACGTCTCAAAGAAAAAGATGGGGCATCCGCTCAGCATGAGCCAGCTGACGACCGCCATCCTTCAGGTGAAAGGGGTACAGGATCTGGTTCAATACGACTTTACCTTTCGCGAACAATCCGTCGTACTCAACCCTCCAACTGTACCTTCTAACGGAATGGACCCGGACAGCCTGGAGATTAAATACCTGATCGGTATCAATGAAGAAGGACAGGAACAATACGCGGCACCGGAAGACTCCAAAGCCATCCTTTTTTCTGACTGCGGTCGTTTTCGTATCTCCGAACTACGGATAGCCGCCCGTGATCATGCGCTACCCGTACAGGTACGCGTCCAGCTTTCCTATCCCAATGCTGCGAGTCGCGCGAGCATCGTAGGGAAAGCACAAACCGCATTGGACGCGCTGGATTTTGTTGTTCAGGAGGTGAAAGATCCTGAACTCCCCGTCAGCGACGAAGTGTACCAGGGGTTTCTGGATCAGGTCAATGCTTACTTTCAGGGATGTAAAATACAGCTACTGGATCAGATTGATGCGCTGCAGACAGACCCGTTGAAGGATCAATACAGCGCGCTGCTTACATACATCAAGACCGCAGCCGGCCTGTTTGAGGATGATCGGGGAAATACGATCCAGCTAGACGAAACGGAATTGAAAAATCAGGTATTCACCCTGATTAAACCTCAGATGAAAGAAGTACTCAAAGAGGCGCTGGCTACCTGTATCATGAAAGTAGCCGCTTCATGTGCCGGAGCATTTCCACAAAGTCAACTACTGGAAACACTCATTGAAGACATGACCCAGGACCTGACCCGTCAAATTGCTGCACTTCGACGGGAGGTTACAGCCATCAATCAGGAATTATCCAACAAACGACTTACGCTCATATCAGAATCATTGACCGCTCAGCAGAAGGCAACCCTGAAGGCAGAGATCGCTGCGTTGCAGGCGGATGCACTGGCCCGGCAAGCCGATCAGGATGCACGTCAGAACCAGGTCAATGGCATCCGGACACGAATTGCCGCACAGGTAACTTCCTGGAGTGAACAGGCCCGTGAAAAGCTGGAAAGCCTCAATAAGTCCACCACCCTGAATGGATGGGTGTCCACAACAGGTAAGGCTTCAGACCTGGACATTGTTCCGCAGCTTCGTGCCACGACCTATGACGGGGTGGAATATCCCAACCAGCCGATTCCGGTGAGTTTTGTTGAAACACCCGTTTTTGATTACCTCTGGGTACATTCTTTCGACCTCCAACTCGCCGGAACCCTCCTACTGGACGTGCCGGTTGGTACTTCGGCTATCGAGAAAGAAGAACTGGCCGAAGCAGCACGCAGGGCGATCAACCACATGCTGGAAAATCAGCGACCGGAAACTGACCTCCTTTTTTCAGACATTATCCAGGCGGCACAGGCCCCACCAAAGGTGCTGGGTGCCCGACTGGAAAGGAACGGACTAGGATTGGTTCCCGCACGACAAAAGACACCGGACCTACTGCCCGAACGACTGGCTGACGATGCACTAAAAGTGGCTTCGGGCGAAAAAGTGTTGTTGTCCGATCATTTATTTACCATCTCCTGACTTCATGGCGGACCCAATAAAAAATAGCGTCTCAGGAAAAACCGCCCGGTTGCTTAACAGGCTTCCGCACTTCTACCGTCCGGAGGATTTGGGCAAAGACTTTCTCAACCTGTACCAGACCTTTGGGGATCATCTCGAGTCAGTGGAGCGCGACCTGTTCGATGTGCTCCGCGCGCATCACGTGCAGACAGCCGGAAATGCAGGGTCCAAAGGGTTCATTGCACCTGCTTCCGAACATGGCGACCTGGACAAGCTGTTTGCACTTTACCTGGAAACCCTTGGTGGCACCTCGCAACTTGTCTCGGTCAACCCACTTTTCACCATTCAGTCGTTTCAGGTTGATCAGCTATTGACGACGCTTTACGAGGCCAACGACCCCTTATACCTTCAGTTGCGTGAATTACTCAATATGGGTATATCGTTGGAAAACGACGCATTGGCCCACTACCGACCTGTATCCAGTCACTTTCTGCCCGAAGACATCAACAGCGAGTGGGTTTTTGCACTTCTCACCGCTTCCGACTCCTTACTACGCTATCTTAAAGAAAAGCTGCAACCCACCACCAGGGAGTTATTGTATCAATACGAAGGCAAAGGATACGTAAATCCGGAACTGGCCAAAGCACTGGCCGAAGACCTGAATGCATTTATACTTAAAGACCCTTTTCTCTACCAGAAAAATGCGGCGTATTTCGAACAGCAAACCTTACCCCTAGCGGTCAATACCCTTCGAAACACGCTGAACCGAGCGTTTTTGAGCCGACGGTGGAAAGATGCATTTGAGGAACACCCGGAGTGGTTTGATCACAACAAGGCCAACCTGCAAGCGGCCCTGAAAGAACTGGAGTTCGCGCCACTACCTTCCCGCCCGCCCATGCATGACATCATCCGTTTCAATCGTGGCCTTATTGACCACGCAGGAAGGGAGCAATGGCTTTCCCGAACCAAAAACATTCCCACACTCGATGAGACGAGAAGGTTGCTACAGCAACGTTTTAACCGGCTATTGCTGTCGAAGGAAGCAACTGTCGTTTCCTTTTTTGACGAACTGCACAGCCGCCACCCGGATGGAGCAGACCTGACCAGGCAATACGCAGAAGATCCCCTGATGCTCCGACGGTTTTTACTGGAATCCATCCTGCCTTATGAGATCCGTCACCTGTACCGCAACTATCAGGAACGGCTACAGGCCTTGATCAATGTGTTAAAACAAGGAGCAGCTACCCGGCAGGGCATCAAAGACATTGTAGCGGCTAATTTTGGGTTGATTGGAGACGGTCCCGAAGTACGAAAAGCCAAAGAACTGATTCAAATCAGGGAATACGACCCCGAGCCTACTACCTATCTCAATAAGGAAGTCGCGTTGTTCCAGCCAGTTACCTTGTTTAACGATACACTGGATCCGGTGATTCCTGAAGTACGCCTCACCATGCTGGACGCTTCGATTTCGGCCATTCGTAACATACGATTCATCCACGTCCAGACCGGAAATACGTTTACAGTACCTGTAAAAATGAACGCAGGCCACTCCTTTGAAGTAAATGGTGGGGAACTCATCATCAACGGGGCACTTTCGGCAAGAAACATCATCGGGCAGGTACATCCACTGCCTCCACGCACTCCGGTGCAGTGGGTCGTCGCGGCAGAGATCTTCAGTGACAATACCCGCCAGTTTGGAACATACGGCCATTTTGATGAACAACCGTACGGGCAGGGAGAAACCACGTTTGGGAAAGGCGTTTACGTCAATCCGGCGGAGCCAATCGTGCAGGTAGAAATCCTGTCCGATCGGTTGACTTACGGGGCCTTTAGTGTGGTCATCCCCTGGCACATCGAAGGGGTGACCGATGCGTTTGCAGAAACCACTGACCATCCCCGACACCTGATCAACGGGCTGGTACACAAAGTGAAAGCAGCCGGTGTACGGGCCAGCGTCTCCTACCTGCAGCAGTTTGAAGAAACACATGAACTAACCGATCAGCTTCATTTTGGGTTGGCCGGAACCGCCTTACAGGAGGCGCACGAAGTAGACGAACACTTTTCCATCGACAGTCGCATGACCGGACAGGAAGTACACAAGCTGGACGACAAGCTCCGGCTGAAAGGTGTTTTTGGCTACACCGGGTTTAATAGTGGCAATACATTTGGATAAGACAAAAAACATGATCAAAACAACACACGACATCAAAGGAAAACTCACCATTCAGAAATACGATAGTGACGGCGTACTGGTAGATCACCGCACCGCAAACAACAGCATCACGATCGCTGGTCGCAAACTGGTGGCTGAACTGTTTCGGTTCAACATGCTAGGCAATGAAGAAGACAAGATCAACCGGATTACGACCATTCACGTGGGTGGTTCCCAGGCACCTTTTCAGGCAGGCCATACGGCCCTGCAGGATACCATCGGGCAGACGAGCATCCAGTCTGTAGAGTTAGAGCCAACAGCCGATGATCGGATACGTCTCCGCATCGTGGGCGAACTGGATACCGACAACAGCAACGGTGAGTTGAAAGAGGCCGGCCTTTTCACTCAGGACGACCCGCCGGTCATGTACAACCGGGTGACGTTTGATACGATCACCAAATCGGCTGAGTTCAAACTGACCCTGATCTGGGAGCTAACCTTTTAACCCACCAAAATGAATCAACGAACTTTTTAAGGAATACACGCATGGCACAATACAAACATCAGCAACGCACCAATGGTGATACCATCCTCGCAGAGGAGTGGAACAACATGGGCCTGAAGGTCGAAAGCATCAATGAAAAATTCAACGAAGAAAGTGCACTCATCAGCGGGCAGCTCACCGTCTCAGAACGCCTGACTACCAAAGCACTTCAGGTTACTTCAAACATGGAGGTTAACGACAGCCTGGACGTCGGTTCCAGCCTGACGGTGTCCGGGGTAACCAGCCTGGCAGGTCGCTTGCAAGTGGACAATGAAGGACTGGTCGGCCGTTCCGGCAGCCAACTCAAAATCGGTCATGTAGGTCATAACAAGTGGGCGGGGATCGCTCATGCTACTTCTGCAAATGCAACCAGCTACGCGCTAATGCAACACGAAAATGGACAAACCTTACTAAATACCGCAGCAGGCAGGAATCTACACTTCAGAGAAGGCAATAAAGATCAACTGGTAATCAAAAGCGGAGGGAATGTTGGGATTGGCACGAACAACCCACAACAAAAGTTACACATCGCCACCCTGGCAGACTGCGCACTTATGTTGCAAACACTGGATAACAAATGGCTCTATACAAACTGGATGGATAAAAGTAGTGTACGGAGAACCTGGATGGGGCTTAATGGTAACCTCGATGGCTTTTACATCAATGTACAAAATGGAACAGACAAAATTATTTTGAATGGAGGGAATGTTGGGATTGGAACCGGTGCCCCGCAAGGAAAATTAGAAGTGAAAGGTGAAGCGATTATTGGAAGCACTAAGAGTCAATTGAAACTAGGTCTAATGGGCGAACACACCAACAACTATGCAGGAATAGCTCATGCTTCTTCTGCTACAACCTTGGGGTATGCACTGTTACAACATCAGAATGGAACTACTTTTTTGAATTCCGCAAATGGAAGAAACCTTCATATACGGGAATCAAATGTTGATCGAATAACAATAAAGAGTGGGGGGAATGTAGGCATTGGCAATACCAACCCGCAGGCAAAACTCCACGTATTAGGCGAAGTACTGGGTGCTGCCCGTGATGCCGGTGGAAATGCGTTAAAAGTATATGCGGGCAGAACGGGTTCCGATAAATGGATACAGTATCGAAACGATCCGAAACACAATGGAATCCATGTTTCAATAGATCTTAGCCATTGCAAGTTTACATCCACACCATATGTAGTTACTTCTCTATCCGGCTCAACGAGCCATTGGACTTCTAGTGGTGCAAGCGAACCTTATAATGTTTCAAAAACTGGTTTTACTATCTATATTCAATTAAGTGGTATTACACCGGCAACGGCAAAATCACGGGCTTATCAGGTCAACTGGATCGCCATCGGTAAATAGCATGCTGACTCGCTTCTATCAGGATATCGCACTACACCTAAGTGAGGGACTCAAAGCCCTTGGAATCGCACCTACGCAATTTGGATTGGAAAAGACGAATCAAACGATACCCTTTTTTGAAGTTTCCGGAGATGCCTTTCGGGTCAAAGCTCCGGCATTTCAAAAAACCTCCGGTGAGGTCCGCTGGGTACAACCGACCGAACGTTTTACTTTACCGGAAAATGAAGCAGAAAAAAAGGGTCCGTACGACCTCCAAATAATACCTGAGAAGATCATAGGGGTCTCTATTGCTACTCATTCGGAATCATCGGAAAGCGCAGTGGTACAATTAGCTAACGAAGAATATGCATTAATTGGCCAGGAGGTAACGCTATCCGCTACCCACCCGGCTGGAAGCACCCTTGCCGTTACCTATCGTCATGCGGGAATAGAGCATACCGATCGGTTCACACAGGGATTTGCATTGAGCATTTACGAGCCGGACAAAGAAAAAGCCGAAACCTATGCCTTACTATCCTTGACGGCGATTTGGGCGGCATGGGGGATGCTTATGGAAAAAACATACGAGCAGGTCACGGGCAATCTGTCGGCCTCGGTAACTTTGACCGATTTACGATTCTTAGGAGAAGAAGGTAGTAATGAAGCCCCAGGGACCGAAGCCCCAGCTTCCAAATTAATGTTTGAAGCGGCCGGTAGAATCACCTTGCGTGAGGCCCGACCGGATGGTGCGCATACCATACAGCAGGTAGATCTGGGAGAAGAGAACGTAACATTAGCCCCAAATGGTGGCATTGAGATAAGAAGAACGAACTAAACCAAATAAAATGAGAAAACGACTGGAACAACGACTAAAAGAGCTGGAACAAGAACTGGAAAAAGGACAAAAGCAACTCGTACAACTGGATGAGCAACGAAATACAATGGAAAAAACACTCCTACGAATCAGCGGTGCAATACAAGTATTGAAAGAAGAGTTGGAAGAACAAACAGATGAAACACCCACAGAAATGATATCGGAATCTAATGGTCAGGAAGTTTCCTGATGTAAGGGTTGAGCATCAACTATTTAAGAAGTAACTCTTAAAGACTACCAGATGATGTTTTAGACAGTTATTTCATTGCTGCGACCCAAACGTTTCAAAATTATGCATCAGAAATACCTGGGGGTAACAACCTTATTTTTCGAAAAGACAAATCGATAATTAAGCATGATTTCATGTGAGCCAGAGTTGACCTGCCCCAGGTCTGAGGTAGTAATGTCGTATGCGTACCCTAATCTCAATTGCTGATTAAGTTGCAATTCAAGTAGCAGGTCGACTGAGTCAAAACTACGGTAAGAAACTCCTACCCAAAGCTTTTCATCAAACAGCACGTTTGCATTGAAGTCTAACTCCATAGGTGCGCCCTGTACTGCTTTTACCAAAATGCTTGGCTTCAGCTTGATGTATGGAGACAGGTCAAATACCACACCTGAGGTCAGGTAGTAATGCTGAATTTGTTCTACGTTGACTCCTGAGGACAACGACGCTCCATCGGAAGTGGATGAACTATTTCTTAAAATGTACGGAGTAGACATGCCTGCGTAGAATCGATCCGTTGAAAAGTATACTCCGGCTCCAAAGTTGGGTTTCAAACTGCTGGCCGAGCCTTGAAAGTTTCTGTCCGAAAGCTCCAGTTCATTGTAGTCTGCCTGAATGTTATTGATACCTCCCTGCAATCCAAACGACAGGGTACCGTTTCTTAGCGGCATTCGGTAGGCGTAGCTTAGAAAAAAGTTGTTATCCGTGGTAACGCCTATGTTATCCTGCACAAAGAAGGCACCCAGGCCAATGTTTCTTCCAGGCACCGGAGAATGAATAGAGAAGGTTTTGGTGTTCGGCGCTCCTTCAATACCTACCCATTGATTTCGATATAAGGCGGTTGCGCTGATTGATTCATGGCTTCCTGCGTAGGCAGGGTTAAGGACTAGCCCGTTAAACATATACTGTGTAAACATGACTTGCTGCTGTGCGGCGGCGGTTCCAATGCTTAGGATAAAAAGAAAAAGGTGATAAACTCTACTCATGGTTAATAATTTAACTTAACCCAATATTAAGGGCTAAGTAAATCACGTAATCGAAATATTCGGCAGCCGGTTCATTTGACTCGGTCGGTGTTGTATTTTGCCCGGTGTAGTGTCATTTGATAAAATGACGTAAAAATTCCTGATTTAGGCACTACGGGATCTGCGTACCAGATCAATCATATTCAATATTTCAAAAAACACGTTTATTGCCAGAATCAGGCTGCTCCGCGACAGCTTTCAAAAATGATTTTTTGGGCTTGACCTTACCTAACCCTACTCAGCCGGCCCTTCCTGGGCGGCCCTTCCAAAAGGTCGACTCAGAAAAAGCCGACCTGGAAGAGAATAATGGCCTATTTTAAAAGCCGCATGGAATAGCCGCGTGGAACAGCCCCAAGGAACGGCCAGATCCTAAATGAGATTGCCCTGATCTGCGTATACTTTGCTTACCTTTTAATGATGACGTATCCGCTAACAGGCTCACTTCCATCGCCTAAGTCAATCAGGTAGAAGTACGTTCCTTCCGGCACTTCTTTTTGTCCGGGAATCACACCATACGAAGATTCTCCTCTCCATGACTTGCCCTGGTTGTCATATCCCTTCACTTCAAACAGTCTGTTTCCCCATCGATTAAATATTTGAACCGTATTGTTGGGATAGTTTTCGATGTCCTCTATGTAAAAGAAGTCATTGTCCCCGTCTCCGTCCGGACTAAACCCTTTCCTTGGTGTTACCTTATCTGTACACGAATCTGCATCCTTAAAGTCAGGAATACCGTCTGAATCACAATCATCGTTATACGGGTTTCCATCACCATCAACGTCTTCTTCCAGGTCTAAAACGCCATCCCCGTCAACATCACAAGAATCTGGATCCAGAAAATTGGGTGTGCCATCGCTATCACAGTCATCGTTTACAGGATTGCCGTCACCATTCGTATCTTCGTCTTTTGTAGAAATGCCGTCGCCATCATCGTCCGAGTCGATGTAATCTGGAATACCGTCGCCGTCTGTGTTGTCATTCGTTGGATCGTCGTCACCGTTCACGTCCTCATCGCCCGTTGGAATGCCATCGCCATCATCGTCTGAGTCGATGTAATCGGGAATACCGTCACCGTCTGTATCGTCATTCGTTGGATCGCCGTCGCCGTTCACGTCCTCATCGCCTGTTGGAATGCCGTCGCCATCATCGTCTGAATCGATGTAATCGGGAGTACCGTCACCGTCTGTATCGTCATTCCGCGGATCACCATCGCCGTTTACGTCCTCATCTCCTGTTGGAATGCCATCGCCATCATCGTCCGAATCAATGTAATCAGGAATACCGTCACCGTCCGTGTCGTCATTCGTAGGATCGCCGTCGCCATTTACGTCTTCATCGCCCGTTGGAATGCCATCGCCATCATCGTCTGAATCAATGTAATCAGGAATACCATCACCGTCTGTGTCGTCATTCGTAGGATCGCCGTCACCGTTCACGTCCTCATCGCCCGTTGGAATGCCATCGCCATCATCGTCTGAGTCGATGTAATCAGGAGTACCATCACCGTCTGTGTCATCATTCGTAGGATCACCGTCGCCATTTACGTCTTCATCGATGTCCTGAACTCCGTCACCATCAGCGTCTCCTGATAATATGGTTAACTCCTGTGTTGATGCATCTGTGGCACTATTTCCTAAAGCGTCCCTGCTCGTGACAATGACCTCGTTGGCACCGTTTACATTCGGATTAAACAACCCACTGGTTGGAGTAACGGTTTCCGTGTTGATAACCCAATTACCGTTTATGTCTGCTGTTACCTGAAAGTCTGCTCCACCTACATTAACTGTCACTATACTTCCAGGTGTTGCCGTACCAGTTAAAACAGGAGTATTATCTACGGTAACCTGACTTTCTATGGTTGGAATGGCCAGGTTACTGGTGTTGATCGTCAATTCATTCGTCGTGGTGTCGCTGCTGGAATTACCACCTGAATCGGTCGAGGTCACTGAAACATCATACGGACCATCACTTAAATCAGTGAACGGACCACCAGTGGTTGGGGTAGCCGTTTCTGTGTCGATCGTCCAGTTCCCGCTCACGTCAGCAGTCGTTTCAAATGTTACCCCATTCACTACTACCGTTACCGTACTGCCAGATTCTGCCGTGCCGGATAAAACCGGAGACGCATCGTTTGTTGTTTGGGTCGTGACTGTGGGAACAGAGGGAGCTACCGTATCAATCGTCAATTCATTCGTCGTGGTGTCGCTGCTGGAATTACCGCCTGAATCGGTCGAGGTCACTGAAACATCATACGGACCATCACTTAAATCAGTGAACGGACCACCTGCGGTTGGGGTAGCCATTTCCGTGTCGATCGTCCAGTTCCCGCTCACGTCAGCAGTCGTTTCAAATGTTACCCCATTCACTACGACCGTAACCGTCGGGACCGAGTCGTGCGGG
>JBCCXH010000022.1:0-22248 GCA_039192005.1 Bacteroidota bacterium | reverse complement strand
AGTACAAATCTTCAATGGAATTATGCACACCTTATGAGTCATATTATGTTACATTTACATAGGTATTAAGGGTTTGTCGAAATAGCAATTCGACAAACTAGATAGAAACGCTCACCAAACCGTATTTTTTGATAAGGCAATTCTGGGCGGTGATATTTAGCTTTGAGTAAGAATTTATACAGTACCGCCAGTGCAGAAACTTCATAAAGTATTATTAGTAGATGACGACGATATCGTTAATTCTATTAACAAAGTGATTATAAAGCATGCCAAGTTTGCAGAAGAGATTGTTTCGGAGACAATTGCTTCTAAGGCAATAGACTATATCAAAGATCAAAAAAGCAAAGGGACACTTCCTGACTTGATTTTTCTTGATATCAATATGCCTGAAATGAACGGCTGGGACTTCATAGAAGAATTTGAGAAATTAGGTTTGGATGAAGATGGAGTTCGTGTGATCATGTTGACATCTTCCATAAATCCCCGTGATGAAAACAGGGCCTCTCTTATTGATGGGATTACGGACTTCATGTGTAAGCCACTGTCTCCTGAATTGCTCGATAGAATCTATGAAAACTACTTTATTGCTAGTTAAGCTTCAAAATAAACTTCGCTCCAGCTCTCGGCTCACTCTCCACCTGTATAGATCCATTGTGATACTCTAAGATTGTCTTAACAATATGAAGGCCTAAACCCGTTCCTTCCGTGTGAGCATGCAATCGTATAAAAGGCTTCATCATCTCATCTGCCTGTTTAATAGAATCAAAGCCCAGCCCATTATCTTTGATGGTAAAAAAAATCGTTCCTTTTACATCACTCGTCTTGATTTCGATCATCAGCTTCCTCTCAGGATCGCGGTATTTCAACGAGTTACTGATCATGTTTTGAAGAATACTTTTTAAATGAGGCTTAGGATACCCAATGGATGGGCATGAGGAAAAATTTTTCTTTATTGACGCATTGGCTTCCTTGATTTGTGGCAGTAGGGCACCAACTACTTCTTTTAGGACGTCATCAAAATGGAGCTTCTCTTTCCTTATCCCTAAACTTTCCCTTATCTGATTGAACTCCGTCAGCGCGTCTACTGTGACTTCCAGCCTCTTCGCAGATTTCTTCGCATTATTCAACACGGAATCGTAATGAGAAGTATTGATGTTTTCACTATCAAGCATATCAAGCAGCGATTGAATATTCAAAATCGGTGCCTTCAGGTCGTGGGTGGCCCGATACGAAAAGTTGATAAATTTATCGATGTTATTCTGGGCAGCTTTTAACTGCTCTGACATGCTGTTAAAAGCATCTACAATCTCTTCTGTAATACTATTTGACCTTATTTTAACTCTTGCATTATAATCACCGGCGCCGAGTCTTTCCGCACCACTCCGAATGTCTTCCAAAGGGCGCCATATACTATAACTAAAGGTGTAGACCGCCATGATCGAGATGATTACAAATGTCAGCGTCAAGGTAACAATCCATTTCATAGAGAGTATTTCCTCTTGTTCTACAATCTTTACTAATGATTCGGTAAACATTTCATGACGCATTAATACGCCTTCGATCTGTTTGTTAAACTGATCCTCCTCGACGGCTACTTGTTTCATTAAAACCTGAGACTTTTCATACTGCCCTTCTTCAAGGTTTCGTAATACTTCAACTGCGTGGTTGACGTAATTTTTATGATCGGACTTCAACTTTTTAACTGATAACGAGAGGATTCTTAGCTTGCCTTGCTGCTGGTCTTGTTCCGTTTGGCTGAGTGCCTCGATGACTTGCTGGTCTACCATTAACAGGTCCTCATCTACAATTTTCGCAAGATACCTAAACGTGCTGTCTGACCTTGCGAAGTCTTGTGAAGCAGATTCAGAACTTAGATCGTTTCCCAAACGGACCGCACGTTCCAGATTGATGGATTGCTCCAGTTGATTGGTTTCAATTTGCGTTAATACTTCAATGAGTGGCAGGTCAATATTGGCAACATCATCTACATCCCTGTAGGTAGTTACGATCCTTAACAGGCTGATCGCACCCAGGATGAGTATCAACATAATGATCAATGCACTCCGTCTCAGTATGACATCTCTGACCCTATTTTTCATGATATGCAATGCATTAGTCTAATTCTATCTTTGCGGACATGACACGAATGGTTTCATCCAGGTTCATAACTTCTACCCTCAACTTTTCCAGAAAAGATTCATAGGTATCTCTATCCTCCCAGTTGGCCTTGATTAAATCGATTAACGCCAAAATGGTGCTAATAGGATGCCTGATATTATGAGAGGTGTAAAATGCATGATCGATTAGTTTTTTTCTCATTTCCTCTTTTTCCTTATCGATCAACTCTGATAAGTCGCCGTCATTTATTTTCTCTGGATGATACGTTGCCAGCCACCTTTTTGAGTTATAACACTGAATCAGGTAAGAAACAGCTATGTGAAGGTGCATTTCCTCCGGATCTTCCCAGGTTCTATAGCCTCCCGTTTGTTCTACGATAACATATCCGAAAAGTGCTCCGTTATACCACACCTGATGCCCCATAACGGAATTTATATTGTTCGGAATTAAATATTCTTCCATCAACTCCTGAAGACGCTCGTCTTTATCTACTTCATTAGAAATCAATGAATAGGTGTTGATAAGATGCCGATAGTACTTGGGAAAGTCTCGTTCCCAGATGGCGTGTTCTTTTATAAAGGAATTTTCTCTGATGTCATAAAGAAATACATTTTCGAACGCATCTTTCGCCTCTTTGAAAAGCCAAAAAGACGTACGATTTGCTTTTAGCTCCAGAGCTAAAACAACTAATATTTCTTTTACAAATTCATTAAAATTTCCTTTTTGTAAAGCATCGGACCCTGATAAATCCAGAAAAGTTTTGTATTTGACGGTAGATTCCAGCGTATTCGAAAATAAGATGATAATATACTACTTTTCGAAGATTTGTGAGTCATTTTTAAACGCTTTGAATTCTAATGCATTTCCGGAAGGATCAAGAAAAAAGAGGGTGGCCTGTTCCCCAATTTCTCCCTTGAACCTGACATAGGGTTCAATGATAAAATCTATTTTATGATTTTTAAGTCTTTCAGCAAGTTCTTCCCAGTCTTCCCATTCTAAGATGACACCAAAATGCGGCACGGGTACCTGATGACCATCTACAGGATTTGAGGAGGAGCTTTTCGCCTCCTCACTCAAATGGATCACAAACTGATGACCATAAAAATTGAAATCTACCCAGCTTTCCGAAGACCTCCCTTCCTCAAATCGTAAAACGTCTCTGTAAAAAGAACGGGTTTGATGAAGGTCACTAACCGGAATGGCTAAATGAAAAGGCCTCAACTTATCCTTCATCTTCCAAAAAAGGATATTTATAATCAGTAGGTGTCACCAATGTTTCTTTAATAGTCCGTGCACTCACCCACCTAAGAAGGTTCATCATTGCTCCTGCTTTATCGTTGGTACCGGACCCTCGCGCTCCACCAAAGGGTTGCTGCCCGACAACTGCTCCGGTAGGCTTATCATTGATGTAGAAATTACCTGCTGCATTTCTTAACGCATGCGTGGCCTGGTCCACTGCATACCTATCCTTAGAGAAGACTGCTCCTGTAAGTGCATAAGGGGAGGTTTCGTCCACTAACTTTAGTGTTGCCTCATAGTCGTCTGCGTCGTACACATAAACCGTCAAAACAGGCCCAAAAATCTCCTCACACATTGTTTTGTACTTAGGATCTTTCACTTCAAAGACCGTTGGTTCCACAAACCACCCGGTGGATTGATCATAACTGCCTCCCGCAACCAACGCTACACCTTCGTCTTGTTTCGCCTGATCTATGTATCCTGTGATTTTGTTAAAAGACCGTTCGTCAATCACTGCATTGATAAAATTGGAAAAATCTTCAGGACTGCCCATTTTTATGTCCGCCAGGTCAGTCAGAAGGTACTCTTTTACCTCATTCCAAATGTTGGAAGGTATGTATGCCCTGGAAGCTGCGCTACATTTTTGTCCTTGAAATTCAAACGCTCCGCGAACCAGTCCGGTAGCCACTTCTTTTGGATCTGCTGATTTATGCGCAATGACAAAATCTTTGCCTCCCGTTTCTCCAACAATTCTGGGATACGTTCTGTACGTATCAAGGTTTTGACCAATTGTTTTCCAAAGTGTTTTGAAAACTGCAGTACTCCCTGTAAAGTGAAGCCCGGCAAAATCAGGATGATTGAAAACCACCTCACCTGCAACTGGCCCATCAACATAAATCAGGTTGATGACCCCATCCGGTAGGCCCGCTTTTTTAAAGACTTCCATGATTACCTGAGCCGAATATATTTGTGTATAACTTGGCTTCCACACCACTGTATTGCCCATCATCGCCGGTGCAGCAGGCAGATTTCCTGCAATAGCAGTAAAGTTGAAGGGTGTGATAGCGAAAATGAATCCTTCTAGCGGGCGATATTCCATCCGGTTCCAAATGCCGTCGCTGGATTCCGGTTGCTGCATATAAATTTCCTGCATGAATGACGCATTGAATCGCAAGAAATCAATAAACTCACACGCCGCGTCGATTTCGGCCTGATGTGCATTCTTCCCTTGCCCCAACATGGTAGCCGCATTGATTTTCGCGCGATACGGACCTGCCACCAAATCTGCCGCTTTAAGGAAAATCGTTGCCCTGTTCTCCCAGCTTATGTTTTCCCACGCCTCTTTTGCGGAAAGTGCCGAGTCTATCGCGTCTTTTACATGTGAGGCGTTTCCTTCAGAAAAATGGCCTAACACATGTTGGTGCTCTTGAGGGCATGTCATAGACAATTTGTTATCCGTACGAACCTCTTCTGAACCAATGAACATCGGAGCATCAATCTGTTCATTATACATTTTTTTATACTGCTTCAGTAATTGCGCTCGCTCGGGTGTACCTGGTCCATAGCTTTTGACCGGCTCGTTTACGGGGTCTGGAACGAAAAAACTTCCTTTTGACATGCTTAACTTAAGTTTATGGAGTTTAAAAAATGGCAAATCTAACAATGTGCTCAGAAAGTTTGATTGATCTTTTCTAAGCCTTACAAAGGGGAACACGTTGCCGCTAGAGTATTCCTATTAACTCATTGAGAGATTGGACCGTACAATCTGCCATGGACCTTTTCTTTCCTGATGGATCAAAAAGAATGGTTTTAAGTCCAAAATCTCTTGCTCCATGAATATCCGTTCTCGGGTTGTCGCCAATCATGACGGATTCCTCCTTTTTCGCATTGGTCAATTTGAGTGCGTAATCGAATATTTCAGGAGAGGGCTTTCGGGCTTTCGATCCATCAGAAGTAACTACCGCTCTGAAGTATTTTGCGATCCCGGATGATTTTAGCTTTTTAGGTTGAGTATCGTTGAACCCATTGGTGATGATATGCAATTGATACCTTCCTTGCAGGTAATTTAGGGTGTTGAGGGCATCCGGCATCAAATGCGGCTTAGTAGAACAAGATTCAATAAAGTAATCAGAAACTTTAAGGTGATCTTTATCATCAATACCAAAGCTTTGAAAGAGAGATGAAAATCGGCTTTGCTTGATCTCCTCTCTCTCGATTAGACCTGAGTTGTATTTATGCCAAAGTTCATCATTGATTGAATAAAATGTTTGGATAAATTTCTCAAGATTTACAAACTTTTCAAGCTCGAAATCGGAGTGAATTTCCGTGAGGGTCTCCTGAGCATTTCGATCGTAGTCCCAAAGTGTATGGTCCAGATCGAAAAAAACGTGTTGAATGTTTTTCACTGATGATAATTCTTCGCTTCAATTTTATTTTTTGCTAATGCCCTGTTCGCATTAAGCGTTTCGTAAATCTCCAAATCTTTTTGGAGTTGAGGGTCTCTTTCCAAAAAATTAAATATCTGACTTACCATATCATAACCTTCTTCTTTGATGCTGTAAAAAACCCATTGATCCAATTTTCTTGATGATACCAAGCCTGCATTCTTCAAATAAGTGATGTGCCTGGACGTTTTGGTCTGTGTAAAATCAAGGATCATTTCCAGGTCAGTAATACATAATTCTTCTTTTTTGTACAATAAATGCATGATTCTGGTCCTGGAATCGTCAGAAAAAGATTTAAAAATCTGTGTGCCGTATGTGAGGTTAAAGTTCTTAAGCCTCATTTTTTATGCTTACTTTGGTCAATATAAACTTTTAACGTAAAAATTTGCTTGTTGTATTAGATCAAAATTAGGTGAACGTGCGCGCAATCATTTTACTTATTATTACTTTAACCTCTTTTCAATTGTTATTTGCTCAAGAGGAACAAAAACTGGACATTATACAATTTACAGGTGTGGTGTTTAGTCAGGATAGCTCATCGATCGTATCCAATGTCCATATTTACATCCCAAAATCAGGTAGAGGAACGACTACTAACCCCTATGGGTTTTTCTCCATTCCGGTATTAGAGGGAGACAGTGTCGTGTTCAGTGCGGTAGGCTACAGGAGGTCGTTTTATGTCATTCCTGAGCATAAGAAAGAATCCAGCATGAAGCTAATCGTTACCCTGGAAGAAGATGTAAAGTTTCTTGAAGAGGTGGAAGTCCGTCCATACCCTACGGAATCTATGTTTAAAGATGCCATCATCACCATGGAGCTTCCCTATAAAAAAGAATATGCGAATGTCTATCAGTGGATGAATAGCGAGATTATGAGAAAAGGATATTATGACCTGCCCATGTCTCCAAATGCCAATCATCAATATTTTATGCAACAGCAATTCCAATCCTATATCAACCGGTATTCTCCTCCTCAAAACCAACTTCTTAATCCGTTTGCCTGGAATCAGTTCATACAGTCACTGAAGCGAAAGAAATAATGAAATGAGAAAGTCTTGACCCGTTCCAACCCTACTTTGACTTGAGGCTAGCCCCGCCTTTTAATAACGTTGTACACACGGTTTTGTCAAAAACCAGACTTTACAAAAGATCTTTGACAAGAACCATCATCATCAGATTTTGAGGGCTTTCCGTCATTATTTTATCTTCTTGTGAAAAGAACTGCCAATTCGTTCTCTTAATAAGTCATAAACCATTGTCAGAGTTACATTTTTTTAATATTTTTCAGGAGGTCAATGCGGTATTTAAGGTGATATCAATTTGATTTCGATAAGTTTCTTTTTAATTTGAAAACATTGCAATTTTGTAACATAGCGTTCAACTTGCCTTATAATAAATTATGAATAACCCTATATCACCCGAATTCTGGACTTTATTTAGTAAGTACGGATTTTATTTATCTATAGCTATTGCCGGAGTAGGCGTCCTCATATTAGTCGGACACTACTTGAAATTATTAGCAACCGGAGATTTCAAAACAAAATACGATTACATCAACATGCATGAAATCAATATGTTGTGGAATGGCATTTTGTTACTCCTTGTTGGAATTACTTTATTTATCATCGTTCTGCTTGATCATACTAAATGGTTATGGTTTTTTGTTACCCTGTTTATCGGGACCATGATGGCAATCATATTAGGAGTCATCATTCAAAATATACTTAAATTCTATTATCCATTCTTCATTGAAAAGAGATTGAAGAAATTACGATATTCTCCTAGAATGTCACCCGATGGCAGAAAGATGAAACTTTTGAGTGAAGAAGAAGAAGATGTATACCTGGATGAAGGTATGCAGGCAGAAGAGGATGCCTTTTCTGTAGATTACGATGTGTGGATTGATGAAGAATCCGGTTTTACAAAAATTGAAAAATATAACGGACGCCTCCATGCGTTAATATGTTCTAGTTGTAATTATCAGACACTCAAAGTTGATCGGGAAGAGGTGATACAACCCGCCTCCGAACTGGAAGAAGGAGAACTGATGAAGTATTTTGCCTGCGGATATTGTGGATATAAAGAAAGAAAATCATTTAAAATTGCCAAACTGAAGTCTCAGATCTCAGCTTAAAGACCATAAAGCATAAAACACCTTATGCATACATTCAATGCATGGGGTGTTTTATAGTTTAATGCAGACATTTTGCACTTCTGAAAAGAATAGCAAAGCGTCATCTCCCCCTTCTCTACCAACACCAGATGCCTTCATCCCTCCAAAAGGGGTCCTTAAGTCCCTAAGCAACCAACAGTTCACCCACACAATGCCCGCCTGAATCGCATGTGCTACTCGATGAGCTTTCTTTAAGTCAGATGTCCAAATGGTGCAGGAAAGTCCATAGGGGGTCGCGTTTGCCTCTTCGACGGCTTGTTTTTCATCATGAAAGCGGCTTAAAGTTACCACCGGGCCAAAAATTTCTTCCTGATTCGTTCGGCAATGTGCATCTAACCCTTCTATCACTGTAGGCTCAAAGAAATAGCCCGGCCCCACCAGCTGCTTTCCTCCGTGTAGGACAACCCCTTCTTCCTCTTTAGCCAAATCAACGTAAGAACTAACCTTTTTCAAATGACTCTCAGAAATTAACGCTCCCAAATCAGACGTTTCGTCTTGTGGGTCGCCGACCCTTAACTTTTCCGCCGCTTCGAGAAAGCGCTTTTTAAAATCTTCGTAAATGGCATTCTCAATCAAGATTCTGGAGCCGCATAAGCAAATCTCACCCTGGTTCGCAAAAGATGATTTGATACTTTCCCTTACGGCCTCTTCCAAGTCGCAATCAGCAAAAATGATGTTGGGGTTTTTCCCTCCGAGTTCCAGGGAAACCTTTTTAAACTGCAAAGCGGCGGTAGCGCCGATTATTTTACCTGTATGTGTTCCTCCGGTGAAAGAAATAGCACGTATTTTCTTATGTTCTACGATCAGCTGTCCGATTTCCGAGCCTCTTCCCTGTAAAATGTTCAATACACCATGAGGAATACCGGCCTCATTGGCCAACTCACCCAGCATGTACGCAGTCATAGGTGTTAGCTCCGAGGGTTTAGCAATGACACAATTTCCCATGGCCAGTGCCGGTGCAATCTTCCATGAAAAAAGATAAATGGGTAGGTTCCAGGGCGAAATGCATCCAACGATTCCGATGGGTGCCCGCCTTGTGTAGTTCACCATCAACCCTTCTGAGACGTAAGACTCCGAAGAAAAATTAACAATAGCGGACCCGTAAAATCGAAAATTGGCAGCTGCGCGAGGGATGTCTACTTTTCTGGCCAGGGCTAGCGGCTTACCACTGTCTCTACTTTCTGCTCGTGCAAAATCTTCCAGATTTTCTTCTATTAAATCCGCCAGTTTTAGAAGCATCCTGCTTCTTTTCGAAATGGGCAGTTTACTCCATGCGTCAAAAGCATGCTCAGCTGCTTTTACTGCGTGGTTCAGGTCTTTCTCAGTAGACGCAGGTATTTTTCCATAAACCACTCCTTTTGATGGCTCATAGTTATCGAGGTACCCTCCTTCAACAGGGTCCACATAGGTACCATCAATAAAATTTTGAATGCTATCCATATTTTCAAATGGAGCCGGTTCTACCTCCATCTATTCGGAGACTCGTTCCGTTGATGTATGCACCACTTTTTGAGCAAAGAAATGCGATATAGTCTGCAATTTCTTCCGGCTCTCCAAACCTTCCGGCAGGTATGGATCGAATCATCTCCTCTTTAATTTCTTCTTCACTCCTGTGTTGCGCCTTTGATCGATTCGTGATAAGTGAGGTAATTCGTGCCGTATTGATGAAACCTGGCAAAACATTATTAACAGTTATACCAAAACCGCCAAGTTCGTTTGCCAATGTTTTGGCCCAGGATGCCATGGCTCCCCTCACCGTATTGCTTACACCAAGACCTGTGATGGGAACTTTGACAGAAGTCGAAGTGATATTGATAATGCGTCCATAGCCGATGGCCTGCATGCCAGGAAGCAAAAGTTGAGTAAGTGTTTGACTAACAAATAAATGCCTGCTCAATGCGGATTCAAAATCATGAAGACCTGCCTCGTACACGTTGCCAGGAGGAGGACCTCCGGTATTGTTCACCAAAATTTGATAGGTATTCGTTTCCAGATCGCTTTGAACGGTCTTTTTAACTAAATCCAGGTCATCAAAATCTGCCACTAAATAGTGATGATTATCTCCCTTGAGCAGATTCAATGTGCTTTTCAGTCTTTCTTCATCTCTGGCAAAAAGGGTGACCTGAGCTCCAAGACTGGAAAGCGCCACAGCGATAGACCTTCCCATTCCTTGTGTACTTCCACAGACAAGCGCACGCTTTCCTTCTAGGTTTAAATCCATAAAAATTGCCTAATTTTCTCCAAAAATATAGCCTCAATATAATTATAATACCAGCGAATATGGCGATTAAAAGACCATTCAACCTTCAAAAATGGATAGAGGAAAATAGAGCCATTCTGAAACCTCCTGTCGGGAATAAAAACCTTTATGCGGATGCGGGGGATTACATCGTAATGATCGTGGGAGGCCCCAATGCACGAAAGGATTATCATTACAATGAAACAGAAGAGCTCTTTTATCAGTTGGAAGGAGACATTATGGTAAAGATTCAGGAGGATGGTCAAGCGGTAGACGTACCTATAAAACAAGGGGAAATGTACTTGCACCCTGCACGTGTTCCGCACTCCCCAATTAGACCTGAAAATAGCGTTGGTTTAGTTATTGAGAGAAAGAGGGAGCCCGATCATCGAGACGGATTACAATGGTATTGTGATAAATGCAATCATAAACTTCATGATACTTACTTTCATTTAACCAATATCGAGAAAGATTTTCTGCCTCGTTTTAAAGCATTTTATGGTTCTAAAAAGTTGAGAACCTGTAAGAAATGTGGTCATGTGATGGAAGCTGACCCAAGGTTTGTCGATTAATTATTCAAGAATTTGTTAGAAAAAGCACAAAAGCTAGACGCTTCGGATGAGTTGGCTTCATTTAAAGCCAGGTTTCATTTTCCTGAGAAAAACGGACAGCCGTGTATTTACTTATGCGGCAATTCGTTGGGTTTACAACCTAAGCACACCGAGCAATACCTAAAAGAGGAGTTAGAAAACTGGAAAAAAAAAGGTGTAGCAGGCCATTTCACAGGAGAAAAGCCGTGGGTTCGCTATCATTTCAATACGAAGGAACCACTAGCTAAACTAGTGGGGGCGAAAGAAGACGAGGTCGTGGCCATGAACAACCTGACGACAAATCTTCACCTTGCCATGTGTACTTTCTATCGACCTGCTGGTAAGCGAACCAAAATTTTGATAGAGAGAGGCGCTTTTCCGTCTGATTTTTATGCTGTCCATTCACAAATAGCTACCCATGGATTAAATCCGGAAGAAAACTTAATTCAACTGCTACCAAAGGACCAATCGGACTATCTGCCCACCTCTGAAATCATCGAGAAAATCAACGAAATCGGTGATGAGCTGGCTTTGGTTATGTTTCCCGGGGTTCAATATTACACCGGTCAGTTTTTTAATTTGAAGGCTATTTCTCAGGCTGCTCATCACGTTGGAGCGCATGCAGGCTTTGATCTGGCCCATGCCGTAGGAAATGTCCCCATGAGTTTACATGAGGATCAGGTAGACTTTGCTGTTTGGTGTTCGTACAAATACCTTAATTCCGGTCCAGGAGGCGTCGGAGGCCTGTTCGTTCATGAAAATCATGCAAAAAACAAAGATTTGACCAGACTGTCTGGTTGGTGGGGACATGACGCTGATGGACGTTTTAAAATGGATAACGAAATCAACCCGATCCCTACCGTCGATGGATGGCAACTGAGTAACATCAATATCCTGTCACATGCGGCACATCTTGCTTCTTTAAGCCTTTTTGATGAGGCAGGCATTCATAAGTTAAGGGAAAAAAGCATCAGGTTGACCGGGTTTCTCGAAGAGCTACTGACTCATAGTTCGGTTGCCGAACATGTTCGATTAATTACGCCGTCCAGTCCAAATGAAAGAGGATGTCAGCTTTCCATTTACCTGAAAAATCATGGAAAAAGTGTTTTTGAGCGAATCGTTGAGAAAGGAGTCATTTTAGATTGGAGAGAGCCTAATGTCATACGTGTGGCCCCCGTCCCACTTTACAATTCATACCAGGACGTTTTTAATTTTATACAAATCTTAGTTCAGGCAATTGATGAAGCATGACAAAATAGTAATCGCTGGAGCCGGTCTGGTAGGCTCGCTTTTAGCACTGATGCTAAAACGGGAAGGGTTTGATGTCGAAGTGTATGAGAAGCGACAAGACCCGAGAAAGGTTGTTAAAGCTGGTGGACGGTCCATTAACCTGGCATTGAGCCACCGAGGAATCGCACCCCTCAAAATCGCCGGAGTTTTTGATAAGGTACTTCCCTTCTTGATCCCTATGAAAGGGCGAATGATGCATGACGACAAAGGGAGCCTTACGTCTCAACCCTATGGGATGGAAGGCCAATCCATCAACTCCGTATCAAGACGGTTGCTCAATGAAGTGCTCATCGAGGAAAGTGAAAAAAGCGGAGTGAATTTCTATTTTGAGGCCAAATGTAAATCCATCGCTTTTGAAGAAAATACGCTCTTTTTTGAAAACGGATCGTCCGTGTCCGGGGATTTAATTGTTGGGGCGGATGGAGCGTTTTCTGTGGTCAGGCAAAAACTCCAATCCTCCGACCGTTTTAGTTTTTCTCAGCTATTTATAGACCATGGTTATAAAGAATTGACCATTGAGCCAATACATGGCGATTTTGCATTGGACCCAAACCACCTGCATATCTGGCCCCGGGGTAACTTCATGCTGATCGCCTTACCCAATGCTGATAAGACCTTTACCTGCACACTTTTTTTCCCATTCGAAGGAAGTCCTTCTTTTTCTTCTTTGACCGATGATGAAAAGATTTTAAGTTTTTTTAAAAAATACTTCCGGGATACCATCGACTTAATCCCAGATTTATTAGCGCAGTTTCATACAAATCCCACCTCATCGTTGGTCACTATTTCATGTGAGCCATGGAATAAGAATAAAACACTATTGATTGGCGATGCTGCACATGCTATTGTCCCCTTTTACGGACAGGGCATGAACTCCGGCTTTGAGGACGTACGGCTATTGATGGAGTGTGCCAAAAAACTGAACTACGATTGGAAAGAAGTGACTTCTACCTTCGCAAAGAGTCGAAAGAAAGATGCAGACGCTATTTCAGAGTTAGCACTTCACAACTTTACAGAGATGAGAGATCATGTGGGAAGCTCGCGTTTTTTGAAAAGGAAGAAACTGGAAGCAGTACTCCAGGAAAAATTTCCCGATCAGTGGCTGCCACTCTACAGCATGGTCACTTTTTCAGATATCCCATATGCCCATGCCTTACAACTGGGTAAAATTCAGACGGAGGTTATTAATGAGTTTATGACAGAGGAAAATGAAGAGCCGGATCACCAGAAAATCATTGACCGGTTCAATAATCTAGCGCCAAACGAGCTGAAAGCTTATCTATAGCTTTTTGTTCTTCATGGTCTATTCCGTCCGCAGCATTTGCAAACAAATACATGGCTTCACTGACAAACTCTTTCTCGTCCGTGTGGTCATTAAGGTAGCTCTTGAGTGTATTCAAAAATTTCAGCTCCCATTTGTCTATATTCTCCAGAAGATACCTAAACTCCATTTTGAATAGCTGTTCGATTTTGTCAGCACTCGCGTGGGGCATCTGTTCAAGGTATAAAAGAGCCAGTCCTTTTGAAATGCTCAAAATTCCATTCCATTCCTCTCTATCCAACTTACCGTCACTCATACATATCAATAGTGCAGGGTATATCTTAAGGATATAGATGAACTGGTCGAGCGTAAGTCCGGATTTACGTGTTTTCAAATATTCTTCAAAAAGCGATTCTTGTTGCACTTTCATAAGCTTGGGTAGGTGATTCGTGAAACAGTGGGGTAAAATTAAAAGAAATAGGCATTGTCCAGAACGATTACATGATTTTTCTGATGATGCCGGCTCTGAGAAAACTCCGAACCTGGGTATCTCAGCTGTACTTACTTATAAAAGACCTATTGAATCATCACATCTCCTTTAGGAAACAGGATCTTATAGTTAAGATAGCTTTCCAAAATGGCCTCTACGTACTTTACCGGCTCTATGCCCCTACAGTAACCAAATTCTACAACAGGATCATCATAATACGCACTGTAAGACTTCTTGAGCAAAAACTCCTTGACATCAACCCATTTCTTTGGGTTCCCATCGTATTTCTTAGTAAGTCTTACGGCATCTAACACATGTCCTCTGCCTACATTATAAGATGCGAGAACAAATTTGATTTTTTCCCGAGGGTCCTGGATGTCTTCATTCCACGAGTTTTGTAACCAAAGAAGGTGCCTCTTTCCAGCCAAAATATTCTGATAAGGATCTAAAAGTTGTGTGATCCCGTATGACTTGCCAGTACTTGGGAGTACCTGCATGAGCCCGAGCGCACCAGCCCATGATTTTGCTTTTACATCGAAACCTGACTCATTGAATATTTGCGAGGCCAATAGCCTCCAGTCCCATTGTAGGTCAGCTGCTGCCAATTTTATCAGGGAATCATAAGGAGAGATGTGTTCGCCTCGTATACTGGAAAATTTACTTTTTTTCCTTTTCACATAATCTTTCGAACTTTTAAAATACTTATCATAGATCACATAGTAATCCGTCGATTTCCTCATCTCAATGATCCAATCATTTAGTGAGTTTTGAAGGTCCGGAGCATTCTTCCTAACTCCCCATGCGATTTGTTGTGGAAAACTGATGGCAGTTTTGATGTCCAGATTTTGGTAGTAGGTAGCATTTACCTGCGCGACATTCTTCTCCGCCACTGTAAACGCTATTTTCCCTCGCGCCACATCCTGAATCAGTTGTTCTGTCTCGGCATCGCTATCTCCAGGTATGATTAAGATATCGCCACCAATTTCTTCCGAGAGATTTACCAATCTGTCGTGATAAGAGGAATGGGAGCGTACCACCACCTCCTTTCCAATCAAGTCAATAGGGTTTCTGATCAACTCAGCCTCAATCTCGTGTTGCTTAAGGGCCCTCCAATCGACCGGCTTTTTTTGTACCAGCACAAGGTGCTGTTGCGTATGGTAATGTGTAAAAGCAATTTTTCTCTTTCTCTCCTTTGTGACGGTGAGATTATGAGCCATTATGTCCCCGGCTCCTGCATTTAGCTTATTAAATGCCTCTAACAGATTTTGTGTAATGTCAATTCTAAGTTCGACGCCTAGCTCATTGCAATAACGCTTCAAAAGCTCATATTCATAACCTAATGTTTCTCCTTTGTAAATAAATAACCCCGTGGAGCTATTGTCCATCAAAGCGGTTATAAAGCCCCTTTCTTTGATTTTATCCAAGTCGAACTCAGCGATGTACTCAACCTTACGACCTACCGGAGGCTGATCACGCCACGTGGTTTTCTTGCATGATGGAATCAAAATCAGCAGAAAACTGATTGCTATGGTGTTTCTGACAGACATGCCAGACCATAAAATACAAAAAGAATACCAGAAGTAACAAAAATAAATTACCCGATTTCCCTAAACCAGAAAGGATACCTTATCCTGAACCATTTCTATCGCAGCATTTTTTATCGCTACGTAGTCATAGCCGCACTCTGCGTGTAAGGCACTTTGGTCTCCATGCTCAACGATACGGTCAGGGATACCGAGTCTTTTTATTTGAGACGAATAGTGATTGTCTGATGCAAACTCAAGAATGGCAGATCCAAAACCTCCCATCAAGCATCCGTCTTCTACAGTAATCACTCGACTGAATTTAGAAAATACGTGGTGCAACAACTCTTCATCGAGTGGCTTCACAAACCGCATGTCATAAACCGCAGGATGTATGCCTTCCTTTTGTAGTTCTGTTGACGCTTTTATCGCAAAGTTTCCAACGTGTCCTATAGTCAAAATAGCGACGTCTTCACCTTCTACGATGCGTAGCCCTTTTCCAATTTCCACCTTTTGAAGTGCTGTCTTCCATTGAGGCATGGTTCCCTGTCCTCTGGGATACCTAATAGAAAATGGACCATCGAACTTGGACGCGGTATACATCAGGTTGCGAAGTTCTGCTTCATTCAGAGGAGCAGATACTACAAGGTTGGGGATGCACCTCATGAATGCGATATCGTAGGCTCCATGATGAGTCGGGCCGTCGGCCCCTGCAACTCCGGCACGATCCATACAAAAAACAACCGGTAAGTTCTGTATGCATACGTCGTGTATTACCTGATCGTAAGCACGCTGCATAAACGTACTGTAGATGTTGCAAAAGGGGATGATCCCTTGCGTAGCCAAACCCGCAGAGAAAGTCACAGCGTGTTGCTCCGCAATTCCGACATCATACGCACGATCGGGGATTTCCTCCATCATGATCTTCATTGATGATCCTGACGGCATGGCAGGAGTAACGCCTACAATTTTTTCATTTTCTTTCGCAAGCTCTACGAGGGTATTCCCAAAAACGTCCTGATATTTTGGAGGCTGGGGTGTACTAAAGATTTTCTTATTGATGTCCCCGGTAATTTTATCAAAAGTGCCCGGAGCATGCCACTTGGTCTGGTCTTTTTCTGCAAGATCATACCCTTTCCCTTTTACTGTCAGGCAATGAAGGATCTTGGGGCCAGGAATGCCCTTCAGGTCTTCCATTACATCCACCAGGTGGTTTACGTCGTGTCCATCGATGGGACCAAAATACCTCAAGTTCAAGGATTCAAACAGGTTGCTTTGCTTTAGAAGTAAAGATTTTACGCTGCTCTCAACTTTTGCTGCGATCTCCTGAGCGTTTGGTCCAAATTTACTGACCTTACCCAGTAGCTTCCATATTTCATCCCTGAACCGATTGTAAGTATGGCTCGTAGTAATATCCGTTAGATAATCCTTTAGCGCTCCCACATTCGGATCAATGGACATGCAGTTATCATTCAAAATGATCAATAAGTTGGAATTGGAAACTCCTGCATGATTCATTGCCTCAAATGCCATCCCACCAGTCATCGCGCCATCTCCTATGACTGCAATGTGCTGCCTGTCTTCATTTTTATGCCTGGAAGCTTCAGCCATGCCTAAGGCTGCGGATATGGAAGTGGATGAATGGCCTACTCCGAACGTGTCGTAAATACTTTCACTACGCTTCGGAAATCCTGAAATACCATTGTATTTTCTATTGGTGTGAAAAACTTTTCGTCGTCCTGTCAGGATCTTGTGTCCATAAGCCTGATGACCAACATCCCATACTAACTGATCATCTGGAGTGTTAAAGACATAGTGAAGCGCTACTGAGAGCTCGGTGACACCAAGGCTTGCTCCAAAATGCCCACCATAAATAGACACATTATCAATAATAAAATCTCTTAGTTCTTGGCAAACCTGAGCAAGTTGTTGAGGTTCCAGCTTCTTTAAATCATCTGGAGAATCAATAGAAGCTAAAAGAGGTCCGGGTACTATATCCATTTTTTGACGAATGTTATTCATAAACAGCCTTCCTTTCTGATTGTTTGGAATTCGTTTATGGATAAGCAGGCTGTAAAAGTAATCACGATCAAGATAAGCAATTGGTGCTTAATAAGGAAGAATTTGGAAAAAGCCTGTGGAGATCCATAGATTACCATATCCTATCTTGTTCATTTTTTCCTACTTCTAAAAGCAGAAAACCACTAAAACTAGTCATGATGCCACCCGAGTCTCACGCATTACCAAATACCTGTTTGATCAAAAAAATGATTCACTGATTTTTTCTGACCTCGTCCAATAGCCGATCGTATTGTTGACGCATCGCACGATCGTTTGATCGTCTGACGGCTTCTTGTAATACGATTAGTCCATTTCTTGATGGCATTTCACCTCTGGCTACAGTTTGTTCCACATCGACCACGTAAAAATCAAAAACCCTTCGTAGCATTTGATCAGAAGCATCTTTTCTACCCAGAGCTTCCAGTATTTGACTCATCTGAATATGGCTATAAGACGGAGGTAAATGATCATGATATAAATGATCCAAAGCAAACCGAGCGGCTTCATCTGCTTTGTCCTCAAGTCCTTTTTCTAAGCAACCACTTATTAGGGTATTGAATGCAAATTGTAGGGGAGTAATCATGCGAGCATGGTAATCCTCGTGAGTGAAATGAACATCCGCATTGGCCAGGTTGGAGTAGTCTGGTTTTTTTATCAGGTTATTGAAGGTTCTTTCTATATCCAACGGAGTCTGTTCGGCAGGATGCTGGCTTGGTGTAAGCTTATAGAGTAAC
Organism: Bacteroidota bacterium; assembly: GCA_039192005.1. GTDB lineage: Bacteria > Bacteroidota > Bacteroidia > Cytophagales > Cyclobacteriaceae > Ekhidna. Next base: position 4,087 of record JBCCXH010000022.1, on the reverse strand, counting down.
CCCTCTTGTACTACATATTTATTAAGGTCTACCTTAAGACTGTTGACCGATGTGTAATTAAAGTATATGGGCCTGTTCCAATCATTCGAAGCAATCACGTCTAAAATTGCCATCTCACTTTTTGGAAGGTAAGTACCATTGACATCGACCAACATATCACCTTTGGACGTCTTGATACGCAGCTTTTTGGAGGGTAAAATGAACAACTCGCTGCCTCTATTATAAAAAATAAGATTAGGGTTTCGCTCGTTGAGCGCGTCCATGTATTTGTTCCAGGAGATAGGACTGACAATCTTTTCCTGTAGGTAAACCGGGTCGTACGGTCCGTATTCGTGCGTACTGTTCTGTAAGGTAAGTTTGACAGGGGGAGAATCATAGTATGGGCGGCTCAATTGATTGATGTACCAATCTGCATTGAAATAAGACATGACCTTTACACGAACATCTGTCCGAAACCCTTCTACCTCCTGTAAATACCATAATGGAAAGGTATCGTTGTCGCCTCCTGTGAAGAGAATGCCATTCTTTTCGCAGCTATCCAGTACTGCTCGGGCATAGTCGATCTGAAATGTTCTGCCACTACGATCATGGTCGTCCCAATTTTGATAGGCCATCCACGCTGGTATGAGAAGTAATACCGCCGGCATAATTTGTAAATTTTGCCCTTTCCAGCGATTGAATAACGACATAACTCCAAGACCCGCCCATATGCTATAAGCGACATACGAGCCTACATAAATGTAATCTCGCTCCCTTGGTTCATTGGGTGTCCCATTCAGGTAGATCGCCAACAACACACCTGTAATCAAAAAGAAGACCATGTTACCAAAAAAACCGGTTCGATCTCTTTTAGCCTGCACCAACAAGCCGATTAGCCCCAGAAGCAATGGAATCAGAAAGTACTGGTTGAAGGACCTGCTGTAAGTAGCACTACGATCTGCCAACCCGTCCCAGGGTTTAGCCCAGGTAGCATACTGCCGGTCACTCAGCCTACCGGCAAAATTCCAAAGGAAGTAGCGAGCGTACATATGGCCTAGCTGATACCTAACCATAAACTTGAGGTTATGTGAAAAACGTGGGAGCTCGTTTTTGCCCAACCCCGTCCATTCCCTGTAGGTTTCGATGTGACGCGGTTCGTTGCTGTAGATTCTTGGCAAAAGCGTCTTTCTGGATTGGTCATAAGCGTATTGGGGAACGTCTCCTACCTCTTTATAGGCGCCATCTTCCAGTACGTAAGATTTCGCTTTGGTCTTCACCTCCTCGATCTTTGCATCGAAATATGGCCCACGGATCAAAGGTCTGCTCGGGTAAGACTCCCGGTTCATATATGGCTTGATCTTGGCCAGATCACCTGGGACAAATTCATTGATCGGAGGTAAGTGCGTAGACCTGATAAACAACATCAGATAGGGTGAAAATCCGACCAGTAGCAATAGAAGCGATTGAAGGTATAACCGAGTCTGAGGAAATTTCCTCCATACTACTAACGAGACACTAAAAATAATGATTAGCAACGCAACGACCCCTGAGTAAACAGGAAGCGAAAGGTGATTAACAAAAAGTAGATCCATCAAAAAAGCCCACTCAAAAATATCCACTGCTATGACTTTGCTAATGAAGAGCACTGCCAAAACACCTAAGACAAATGAAATAATTAAGTGCTTCCACGATGACTTCCCAAGCCTGGCTCTCCACAACACCACACACACTGGCAGGATCAAAATACACATCGGGTGAATGCAATAAGACAACCCAATGATATAGCTTAGAAGCAGGACACGACTCGTCCGACCTGTCGGGGTCAGTGTACCTGGCCTCATGCTTAGCCAGATAAGAAAAACCATGAAGAAAACCGATGGCCCGTAGGTCTCTGCTTCAACAGCTGAAAACCAGAATGAGTCGGAGTAAGTCAAAATAAGAGCTCCTGTAAATGATCCTGTAAGCAGCACCCATTTGGAGTGAATCCACCGCTGGCCAAAAGACCAACCAATTAAAAAAACAAAAGCTACCGCAAGAGCAGAGAAAAAACCTGACATGAGGTTGATGCACCATGCAACCCTGGTTACATCTCCAAATGACAGCATGGAAAACAGCCTTCCTAAAAGGAGGGTAAGCGGTGTCCCGGGAGTATGGGGAACCTGCAACTTATAAGCTGCGGCGATCGTCTCCGAACAATCCCATAACGAAGCGGTAGGCGCTAGCGTCAATAAATAAGTAACTAAGGCGATTGCAAAAGAGGACACGAACCCTAAAGACACGAAAGGGTTTGCTTTGATCTTTGCCAATGTCACGGACCATGTACTTAAGTTTGCCAATACCAGAGCAGGTATAATCAAACCTGCGAATAGTAAGATTGGTGCGATCCACAGTGTGAGCAGGCCAAAGCCGTGTACCTTAGGGTCCACGATCATTAGCACAAAAGCTAGTAACTGAAGTATCAGAGCAAAGAGGTAGTAAACATGTTTTCGGTTCAGCATCTTTTTTAAAAGTTGAAAGGGTTGAATGAAAGCAGTTCACTAAAGAAAGTTGACTCAGCATACCGCTTTTTTTTCTCAGGGCAATCGTAGCTGATCATCTTAAAACCAATGGTTAAGCGGTGTAAAGAAGTGTTAAACCAATGTTAAATTGACTTTTAACCTTTATACAGCGACCATTGAATGGTACCTTTAAATTGGAAATAGGAGTGGATCACATAATAGCTGTTGGTGAATGCTATTTTGCCGGTACTACAGATCCAGCCCCATTTCATCACAGATAAATCATTTAAATAAGATCATTAATTGAAAAAGCTGATCATTTACGGAAGTATTGCACTTGGTATGCTTGTCGGTGTTCAGGTACACTGGTTGATTAAGGTATACGATGCCAATGCGGTGTCCTTTGACCATAAAGTATCTACTGCGCTCTTTGCTGCAGCTGATAACGTGTCTGAAAACGTGAGCGTGGAAAAGCGTTCGGCTAATCGATTTTTCGTCACCAGCAACGCTGCGGTAACTAGTAAAACTGTCGACACACTGATTCAACATGAACTGGCCGCCAGAAGCATAAAGATGGATTATGAAATTGGGATCTACAACGCTGAAGATGACTCACTCATCTACATGACAGAAGTCAAGTCCTCAGACCACGTACCATTGGCGAACACTCGCATTGAAACAGATGAGGTACAGAAAAACTTTGCCGTTGTTTTTCCTACCCGTAGCAACTTACTGATTGCCCAAAATGACCTCTTCCCATTCGCACTTACACTAGTAGCTCTTATCATCTGGATCCTAACCTATTACCGCAAAAAGGCAAGTGGAAAGGTTCCCTCCATCATAGCCTCCAATCAAATACGACTTGGCAATTGCCAACTGGACGTACATAACCGGTCGCTAAGAGTAGGAAAGTCTTCCCACCAACTCACCTACAAGGAAAGTCAGATTTTAAAGCTCTTTTTTGAGCAACCCAACCAAGTGATTGAACGAAAGGTTTTTTTAGAAAAAGTATGGGAGCAAGATGGCTTCTTTGTCGCCAGGAGCATGGATGTTTTCATTTCTAAAATCAGAAAATATTTTAAGGATGAGCGTACCATAAAAATCGAGAACCTTCGAGCCATCGGTTATAAACTCGTGGTATCCAGATAATCGGTAACAATGTAAACGTATTTGTGATTCTACTTTACGAAGTAGACTAGAACCAGATCTGGTATCTGGATTTGATGTTTTTTAAAATCACCCTTCGCCCCCTTTACCAAAAAAAGGGGAATGTTGGCATCAAACCCAGGTACTTCCATAGGATTAAATTCAACTTCGTAAAGTAGAAGTAAAACCTACGACTATTTCAACACCTACCTGTCACATGTAGGAGCAGAAATTACTCCACATACTGACAAACTAATACACGTAGTAATATATTAAATGCTTCTGTAAAGGCGATTGCTACAGGAGTATGCTACCTTTGAGCGGGTGAACGTGAATGAAAAATCCAGCAAGTTTGAAATCAAACTTCCCCTTTTCGAAGGTCCTTTTGATCTGCTCCTTTTTTTCATTGAGAGGTATGAAATAGACATTTATGACATACCCATCCATCAAATAACCAATGATTT
>JBCCXH010000021.1:0-22604 GCA_039192005.1 Bacteroidota bacterium | reverse complement strand
GTTTTTTACCAGAAGGTCAACCCGGTTGTGTTTATCCGTATCGGTTTCCTGATTGGACTCACTTTCAAGAATTTGCTCGATCTGGATGGTTTGGCCCAATAGTTCGGATAGAAACCCTTCCAGTATGTCAAAGTTTTCCTTATCCCTAAGGATCCTTTTTATGGCCCAATCAAATCGGATCAATTTCTTTGTCATCCCACAAAGTTAGTGGTTTACAAAAAAGAGTTTTCCATTCCCACTTCCCAGGCACGTGACTTACAGTACTTTGGTGAAATGCTATGAACACATCAAGGTTTTTGCAACGCCTCGTTTTGTGCATTGATCAAAAAATCAAACCAGAGAAGAATGATGATTTGTTTCATATTGAAAATAGCTTTTTGAAACTAAGGGTGCCCCATCTTTAGCTTTTGAGTGGGTAATAATGGAAATAGTCGACATCAAACCAGGAATCGTCATCGGATCCGTTTTTGTGACCGAAGTAACCATTTGAAATGATCCAGTACATGTTTTGCATGCAGCTTTGCTTTATTGTTCGGGCGGTTTGCTCGTTACCTGCGGGTACTTTTCTGCCCAACCTCCTCCATGCTCCGTCTACAAACTCCCACGTTTGCAAATAGTCGGGGTGGTACTCCAGGCCCACCACTTCCCAATCACCAAACTTCGTTTTGACGTCGTGATCTACCATCACACTGATCAGTTCTTTGTGCCGCTTCGTATCTAAATTAGGGGGTGCATCGGAGTCCCAGCAGTTCTGCCTGCTCCAGGCATAGTACTCTACCCAGTCCAGTTCCATCCAGTCATTACCTGCTACCGGAGCATTTTTGTTTTCTACTCCCATGTTGTTTCGGTACCCCCAAATGCAAGGATGTGTGTGTGATTTCGGTCCATTTTCTTCAATGCCTCTGATTCTAAATTTCGAAACGAAAAATCCAAAACGGCAATAATTTAACCCCGAGATGCCACCGCCTTTTTTATCGGATACATTGCAGTGAATGCTCAGGTACGAGCTGTCAACGATGCTCACATAGTTTTCACTATCACCAGTCAGCCGGTCGGGCCTTCGATACGTCCACTTTGTTTTATCTAAATGAGTGAAGTTATCCGAGATCTTCCAGTCAATGTCAGAAGAGTAGCATTTCGCTACTTGTTCGGGAGGTAGCTGTGCGTAGGTCTTGTCAATGGAGATGGCTGTCAATACCAAAACCAAAGCACATTTAGTTGTTTTAAAAAGTTTTGTTGACATCCTAGCTTCTGATTTTTTTGATTATTTAGGAACTCCTTATTTGGGCAGCCCCTCGCGTTTTGCTCTTAGCCTTCCTAACCCCTGTTTGAAATAAACGTCAGGCTTGTGCCACACACCCGTATTTTTAAGCGAGGGTTCGTGCACATCTAAGCTTAAATCACAATCAACGCGAGCGATGATCGAATGCTTCCTGTCTTTTGCGGTCCCGGCATTGATGAAATGACAAAGGCCCCAGCTCACTCCACGACCATACTCCGTGTTGGTAAAGGCATCGGGTGTATAAAAACCGGTCGCGGTCGGAGTCAACTCGACGGTTGCGGCGATTTTAAAATTCACGCCGTCCTCTGCGTACTGAATGGTTTGTGCTTCGTTTCCATCTTTTATGGCCAGTGCAGCGATGCCTTCTTTGAATGGGAAGTAGGTAGTTTCGTGTCCGGAGTTTAGCACAGGGTTTAGCGGATGCTTACGATAAGGCCCAAATGGATCATCGGCGATGGCCAGCCCGTGAGCAACTGCGTATTTGTCCCTTACCTCCGGCCATTTATTATAGGCCGCTTTGTAATACAAATGGATCTTTCCTTTGTAAATAATCGGATGTGGATCTTGCGTTTGATCCTGATCCCATTCTCCTTTTTTTCCAAAGGGGACGACTGGTTTTCCTACATGTGTCCAGGGTCCGTTGGGAGAGGATGCATGTGCCATCGAGATGGGACACCAGTCGCCGCGCGTGCCGCTAGGTTCGTTAAATGCTTGAAAATAAAGGTAATACTTGCCTTTCCATATCAGAATATCGGGTGTAGCGACAGATCGCCATCCCAAAGCTGGCTTTTCCGGTCGTGCGACGGCAACCCCTTGCTCTTCCCAGGTGAAACCATCTGTGCTGGTAGCGTACCAAATGTCGCATAAATCCCAATCGGTCGATGGAATTTCATCCGTGGCTTCGTTTACGCGATCCCAACCTATTGGCGGGGCGATGGTATGCCTCTTGGTGTACCACGTATAATACGTTCCGTCAATCAGAACCGGACGTGACGGGTCTCGACGGCTTATGGTTCCATCCCCTCCGTTGTAGTCCAGCCCTGCTAAGCGGGTGTATTTAAACTGTGAAAACAATTCATTGTCCTGTATTCTCGGGGCCGGATAATCAAACATTCTTTCAGTGGCGGCGCTTAGCGGAAAATTCGGTTTTTGCTCCGGCATTTTATGAGGAAAAACTCCTGTAGCGGGTAGCTCATTTATGTCTTCCTTTTCATGGCATGACCAAGCTAAACTTAGTACAAGAAGGATGTGGATTATGTTGATTCGTTTCATTTGTGTAGGGTTATTGAAATAGGCTAATGAGTAGGTCTTCAATTATAAATGGTTGATTTTTCTTGTTGATTATCAGGTTATTATGAACCCGAAGTTTTGTTTTAATCTTTAATCCTGATTTTTAATTCTATCGAGCTGTTTTTTGCTCAGCTTTCTTGAGAAATACACGTCCGGGTGAAGGTAAAGGCGCGTGTTTTTCATCTCCGGGTCGTCCAGGTCCAGGCTTAAGTCACAGTCGAAACGGGCCAGGTAGCTATACTTTCTTCTTTTCCCTACACTGGCACCTTGCGGACCGGTGAAATGCGAAACGCCCCAGGTAATGCCCCTGCCGTTTCCATTGCTGGTGAACGCGTCCGGCACGTAGGCACCGGCTGCAAAAGGCATGAGTGCAGATACCGAGGCAATGCCGAAATTGACACCATCAGGTGCATATTGAATGGTGCTGTTTTCATTTCCATCGCGGAGCACCATCGCAGCAATGCCTTCTTTAAAAGGAAACAATGCCGTTTCATGACCTGAGTTGAACAACGGGTTGAGGGGATGTTTTTTGAAAGGGCCTAGCGGGTCGTCTGCGATGGCCAGTCCGGCTCCCACCAGGTAGTCCGGGCGATCTCCGTAAGCCGCTTTGTAATAGATGTAGATCTTACCTTTATAAACGAGCGGGTAGGGATCATGGATCGAGAATTGGTCCCAGGTACCCGGCTCCCCGTTTTCGATGATCACCTGATTGACTTTCGTCCATGGCCCGTCCGGGGAATCTGCATAGGCGGCAGCTACCGGACAATGATCTCCTTTGGTCCCACTGGCCTCGTTAAACGCCTGATAGTACAGGTAGTATTTTCCTTCCCACTTCAGGATATCTGTTGTTGTCACAGAACGCCAGCCGACAGCTGGTTTTTCAGGGCGCTCAATGGCGACTCCCTGTTCCTTCCAGGTGATGCCGTCTTTGGAAGTCGCATACCAGATATCTGACAGGTCCCAGTCGGTGGAAGGAATCACGTCTGTGGATAAATGGGCTTTTGTAAAACCAACGGGTGGTGCCACGGTTTGTCTTTTGGTGTACCAAACATAGTACAAGCCGTTTTCTTTGATGATCTTGGACGGGTCACGGCGGGACACCGTCCCGTCTCCGTCGCTGTAGTCAAACCCTTTAAGCTCGGTGTATTTAAACGCAGAAAACAGCTCGTTGTCTTGCGGCCTGGGCGCCATGTAGTCGGTGTAGAGCCGTTCGATGGCTTTACTTACCGGACGGTCAGGCATCTCTTGTGGAATGTCCCATGGGTAGCCTTTTAGGTTTTCTAAGTTGACTTCAACAGGTGTCGCTTCTTTGGATGGCTTTTTTGTTTCCTGACAGGAAAGTAACAATAGCAGGAGAAGTGATGTGCCACTGAATACGATTTGAATTTTCATACGATTTGATTTCTGGTTAGCTTATCTACTATTTTTCTTTTTTGGGCTGGTAATATTTCACATAGTCCACTTTCATGCTTTTTCCATCCAGGTCATCTTTGAGCGTACCGTGCCACTTGATCAGTGCCAGGCTTAAAAAGATGGGTGCTTCGCTGTGACAGAATTCGTTTTTTGACCTTCTCAACTCCTGACCATCAAAGTAAAAAACCAACTCCTCTTCGTTCCACTCCAATGCATAGGTGTGAAACTCCTCAGAAAAATCGTATTGGTTGACGGCATCCAATACGGAAATGTCTCTCCACTCACCGTCTTTGAGGTATTGTACCTTATACTCGTGAATTAAACTGCGCCAGTTCTTATTTTTATCTCTCCAACCATTGGTAAATTGAATGCATCCCACTTTTACCGGTTTATCCCACGTAAACTCCACCCATTTTTGTCCCTCTTTTTGTGTCTTCCATGAGGTGAAAGGGTTGCCATCTACTAGTTTGGATTCGGTTGTGTTCGGCTTGGAAGCACCACTGGAAGTAATCGTTACGTTACCAGACCTCGCATGGTTGACGAGCCCTGGAATCTCGGTATCTGCCGTTTTTGATAAGACGTCAGGGTACTCACCGGACTCATTGACTCCATAGACCCGAAACTCTCCCAGGGCAAATGCGGAACTATGGTCAGAAACGAAACGGACTTTTTGGGTGGTGACAGGGATTTCCAATTGAATGGAGTAGTCTGGTCGGGTGCCGAAAAAGAGCATTTTGTTGAAGCTTGGATGCGTTTTCTTTCCTTTGGCATTGGTTGTGACATCACTCCAATTATGAATATTCGTACTGATTTCGTTCGGGTAGTGCCCTTCGTTGATGTCGATCTCAAATCGTTTTCCTACCGGAGGATCTTCCTTCCCCCTGGGCATGATCCAGAACGAATTGTTGGTCGCTTCTCCACCAGCATATTTGTAACGGCACTCGAAGTATCCGTACTTGAATTTTTTACGGGTCCAAATGCTACCTGCTGTCCAATCCTGCCCGCCTCTTTTTTCTTTTTTGATGTCGAGGTGTAGCTCTCCGTCTCTGACCACGGCGTTTTCTCGCCAGCGGCTGCAGTATAGGTTTTTACTGGGGTGATTGGCTGATATCCATTGTTTATCCAATGCTTCGTTTTCATAATTGAAGTCGTCTTCCCAGGTGAGTTGCCATTTTGAGTAATCAAAGGTTTTATTCTCTTGTGCCTGGATGGGCCTCATTTCTAAGAGGGCGAGGCCAAGTATTAAGATTGTTTTTTGCATGACTACTTACTTATTTCGTTAGGATATTTTCTTTGGTTAAGAGTAGGTCCTCCCAATACTTTAAGATCTCTTCATCTGTTGCATCGGGTGACAGGCCGGGCCTCCTGGTTTTGATGGCTTTTTGGTAATAGTTTTCGGAACCTTCGATGCCTTTTTTTCTGGCTGCTTCGCTTTCATCTTTCCAGTTTTTCTCGAAGACGCTCAGGTTCGTTTTCAAGGCATCGAACAGCTCATTTTTCAGTTCCTGATGTGCTTCTTTCTGTGCTAGGTTGTGGTATTCCGAAGGGTCGCTTTTCAAGTCGTACAGTTCGATTTCCGGTTTGGTGGCGGCCATGAATTGGTTATATGGTGCTCCTAATTTCCCTTGCTTGTGTAGCACCCGATACAGCGTAAATGCCGGATATTGTAGCTTCTTGTAGCTGCTCAACTGCATCCAGGGACGGTCGGGGGTCCGGTTCCAGATCAATTTGTACTGGCCATCTGAGATGCTTCGCATGTCTTCCACCGCGTCGCCGGTACGTTGTCTGAATCCAAACACATACTCTCGCTTTTTTGCTTTCTCTCCAATGAAAACCTGACCGTCGAGGTAATCGGGTAGGGGAATGTTCGCGATGTCCAGGGAGGTAGCGACTACATCCACCAGGCTGACCAATTCGTCTCGTTTTGTGTTGGGAGACAGGTGCTTCGGATACCGAACAATCAGTGGTATTTGCACCCCTCCTTCGTATAAAAATTGCTTGTCTCTTACATGTGGCCGTCCGTGATCACCAAAAAAGAACACGACAGTACGATCTGCCAGGCCGTCTTTTTCCAGCCGATCCAGGATTTTTCCTAAGAGTGCATCGCATTTTTGAACGCTCTCCAGGTACCATGCCCAATCTGCTTTGAGTAGCGGGTGGTCCGGGTAGCATGCGGGTAAGGTGACCGTTTCAGGATCAATTGGGTTGGTTAAGTCGTGCGTAAACGTACGATGTGGCTCTTTGATTTGTACCTGAGCGAAGAAAGGCTGTCCTTCCGCCCGTTGCCTCCAGTCGGTTCCGTCAAAAAGATTTTCTGTTTGAAAATTGAAGTCTTCTTTTCCTTTTTTCGAAAGGTTGATCGCCTTTCCATTGGTACAGAAGTACCCGGCTTGTTGAAACAGTTCTGTTATTGGAACGATGCCTTCTGGTAGTGGGGGTTTTTCCATCGTGCGATGATTTAACCCTCGCACGGCTGTCGGGTACACTCCTGTTATCAACGAGGTGCGGCTTGGTGAACAGGTAGGAGAGGCAGCATATGCATTAGCATATAAAACACCTTCCCTGGCGAGCTGATCGAGGTTGGGTGTCTTTACATCCGGGTTGCCATAGCATGCCAGTTCACGTCCCAAGTCATCCGCATTGATCCATAAAATGTTGAGCGGTTCTTCGGGTGCGTCTTTTTTCTTGTAGCCCTCGCACCCGGAAAGGATGCAAAGTGCACCTAAAAAAGTGACGATTCGTGTCAATGGTTTCCTTTTCATAGTCAGTGCTTTGTCACTTCATTTTTTAAATAGTCTTCCCATTCCCGGAAGACTTCTTTCAACTGTCTGTAAGCTTTTTTCTTTTCCCGGGTCTCGCTCACCACTCCCCATTCTCTGAATCCGGATGCCGGCGTCCCTTTGTAGTTGCTTCGGTAATCGTTGTAGCTCCAAAGGGAGACCCCTGTCACATAAGGCAGTTCTTTAAGTGCGGTCAGGTGGCCGATAAAGGCTTCGGAAAGAACGGCATCTGGTGCAGGACCAATTTGCCCTTTGCCGATCTCAGAAATGAAAATGGGTTTCCCGGCAAACTTCTCATGGGTCTTTTGTGCCAGCTCAGGGGCGTTGCCATAGCTGTTCATGGAAATAAAATCCACCTTTTCGTAAGGTTCCGTACCGATTTGCCCGTTTTGATAGGTCGTAATGCTCACATAGGTTTTCAGACGAGTGGTGTCCAGTTGGGCCACATGATCCAGCATGGAGTTGACGTAGTCGTATTGGTTTTTTGTCAGGGACTTTTTTCCCCAACGTGCTACTGTATCGCTCATCCTCAGTTCGTTTCCGACGCTCCATGCCACGACGGATGGGTGGTTGTAGTCGCGCTTGACGAGGTCCTCCAACCATTTTTTGGTGAGGGGATTACCTGGGAAGGCCTGTGGGTCGTCATCGCCCCAGACAGGGATCTCTTCGACCAAAAGGAAGCCGTTTTCATCGCAGAAATCGAGAATGTTTTCTGCAAGCGGCGCGTGCATCAGTCGGGAGAAGCGGCACCCGAGAGATAGGATGTCCTGCATGTCTTTTACAACCAGTGCATCGGGTTCGGTATTTCCATAGGCCGGATGGTCGTGTACCCGATTGACTCCATTCAGCCGGACAGGTTCATTATTGAGAAAAAACTGTTCGCCTTTGACTTCAAACTTTCGGATCCCAAAACGGTCGGATGCGGTGTCATGGATTTGACCGCCGATGGTTAAGGTGCTAGTTAATTCATATAAGTGGGGCGATTGCAGATCCCAGAGATTGACGTTAGTAAGTTTTCGGGAGAAAGCAACAGTTGCTTCTTTTGGACCACCCGAGGGAATCGTCACTTCTATTGGCTTGATTTCGTCAAGGCCTTCGATAGCTGGTTGAATGGTCCCTTTTATTGGTTTCGCTCCATTGTTTTCAAGCGTGTACCGGATGTTGAATTGTACCTGTTTTTTCTCAAAATCAGGAACGGCAGCGATGTGCTGGTATACGATACGCACCGGATGATTGGCATGAATGGAGACGTCCCTGCTGATGCCTCCCCAAGGCCACCAGGCCCCACGCTGGTACGTATTGTCCGCCATGACCACCACCTCATTGGGCTGATCGAAACGGACCTGATCGGTGATGTTGTATTCGAAAGGGAGGTAGCCACCCGTATGCGTCCCTACCAGTTGACCATTGACCCATACTTTAGAGGTTTGATAAACGGCCTTGAAAGCGATTCTGATTTGCTTGTCGCTCCATGCTTTGGGCAGGCGAAAGGTCCGTTTGTAGTATCCTTTTCCTACGTATTCACTGTATCGTGGTCGGGTGTCCCAATTTCCAGGCACGGACAGCGTATCCCACGGTTCCGTTTGAGCGAGTATTTTTTCTTCAGAAACGTCATGAGCGGCTTTAAAGGACCAAACGCCATCGAGGGAAAGGGTTGAACTCGAAAGACCAGACGGAGCAGTGTAATAGGTACACGAACCGTTTATGATGCATAGGCAGCATAGAATAATGAGAACGATATGGAATACATATCTCATTATTCTTTCGTGATTTTCAGTGGGATTTGAATGTTGAATGAATGTCGAACATTGTTTGCATCGATAGTATCTGCTGCACAGAGCAGCGCCACGGGCTCGTTGTTTTCAATAAAGACCTGAGGCCGTTCCAGGTGGTCAAATTGTATTTTTCCGCCATCGGTAAATTTGACGGTCCGGTCTGAGATTTCGAAGTGCTTAGCCTGGTTCCAATGGATGCCGTCTTCAGAATCGTAATGCACCAGAGAAAAGACGCGCTTTTTTTGGATGTGTTTGATGCGCTTTACAATGGCCCGGTACTTCCCATCCTGATACCAGATGTAGGGGTCTTCTGCCGGGAAACGCTCGCCTTCGAAGGTGAAAACCGGATCGGGGTACTTTTTAAAGGGTCCGGTTGGGCCGTCTGCTATGGCCACCATGTGAACGACGGGTCCACCACCCGGCAGCTTGAATTGTTTACCCACTGCTTTATAGACCATGAGTATTCTTCCATCTTTCATTTGGCAGACGGAAGGGTTGGACGTCATCAGGGCATCCGGGGCGTTTTCGTCGGAGCTAATATCCAGTACGGGCGTGTCAAAACGCTTCCAGGGACCGTTTGGGTTTTCAGCCACCGCTACGCCAATTCGTTGGTTATTTCGGTGCATCCAGTTCAGTTTGGGTTTACCCGGAGTGCTCACGATTTTCCGATCTCCTTTATTCCCCATGTAGTAGAGGTAGTACTTCTCATTGATTTTGTGGACGGTTGGGTTGTGCGTGGTGGTGCCGTCCCATTTCGAGGTGTCTTTTCTCATGGGTAGCGCCACATCCCGGAACGTAAAGGGTCCAAATGGTGAAGTCGCGGTGGCATGAGCGATCTCTGAATAGTTGACCCATTCCCAACCAATATTTTTAGGCCAGCGGGAGTAGTAGAGGTGGTACAATCCATCATCTCCTTTGGCTAAGGAACCGCCCCAGATGCTCATCGTGTCGTTGACAAATACGTTTTGGGGAGCTACCTCTTCGAATTCGATTTTGAAATGTTCAATTCTAGCTGGTTCTACTAGCTTCGTGTTTTCCCGGGATGAATGGGTTTTGTCTTTTTGGGTACAACTTGTGATCGTCAATAAGCTTGTAAGTAGTAAAAGCATTGAGATGTGTTGTCGATTCATGTTTGTGGACTTTTCGTTCATTTTTTTACAGTAGATGATGGTTTTACTTTGATGACAGGGGACCAGAGGCTATTTTCTCCGTTCGCTTCCCGTTGGATTTTGAAATAAAGAGGAGCTGTTGTTTTTTCTTTCAGATCAATGGTCATAATGCCTCTTACATTCGAAGTAAATGCCTCTTTTAAGTGATCGTTAGTTTCACCATAGGCAATGGTGTAGTTTCCATCTGTTAACTCACTCGAATACCCGATGACCAGTTTTTGATCCGCGATAAATGATTTCCATACAATAGGGGGTAGTTTTTTACTACTAAGTTGGATGGAGACTTCTTCTGAGGCCCTACTTTTTCCTTTTCCATTTACTCCTATGAGCACCACTTGATAAGAGGTTTTTGACAAACTGTCCAGGTCGATGAAGTTGGAAATAGTCGGTTTCGTATATCGATATGCCCTTCCTTTGGTTTTATATCCTGCGATGTATTCCTTCACACCAATGACTGGATCGAAATAGATGCGTGCTTTGCCAGATCCGGCGACTATCTGGGCTATTTTGGGTGCTTCAGGAAAGTCAAAGAAGAGATCTCTTTTAGCTCTTGGGTAGCCCATCGGGTTAACTACCCGGACGTTCAGTTGATAGGGTTCGTTGACTGCGTTCCATGCGATGGAACCCTGCCAGGTTGCGCCAGGCTTGAGTGTGGGTAGCGTGACTTCTTCCTGAAATAGTGTTGCTCCATTTTTATCAGAAAAAGTATATACTACCTTATAACCTTTTAAGGTATAGCTTGGGTAGTCGGAGGTTTCTTTAGCGACCACATGCATGGAAGTAGTCCGTTCGGACCAGTCAATCGTTCCGATTTCCAATGTTTTAATTGGGCTGTTTTCTTTTTGGACGCGTTCAAACAAACGTCTCTTTTGTCGCCAGACGTTGACCAAGCCCCAAACTCTGTTTTCTTCAGCCGTAGTACCTGCGTATCCGCTTCTGTAGTCATTAAAAGTCCACATGGAGGTACCAATGACAAACTCATTTTTTCCTCTGAAGTGTTGGTTCCATTCGGAGACGATGGGCTTGTCTCCATCTAAGAAGGTATTGGGATACGGGTCGAAGCCATACTCTGAAATGAAAATGGGTTTGTCTGGCCATTTGGTTCGTAGTGTGTTGAGGATTTCCTGCGGCTGGCCCTGCCATCGGTACATGTTGTGCATGATCAGGTCCACATAGGTGTTGGGGTCGGTCTCCGGCGTGTACTGCTCCTTTTGACCGGAGTTACTTACACACGTCAGCAGCCGGAATTCGTCCAGTTCGGTACGAACGTACTCCATGGCCATTTTGGCATAGTCGTGATGGTGCGCCAGTTCGTTGCCAATGCTCCAGCCGATGATGCTCGGGTGGTTGATGTCTCTTTCGACCATTTCTTTGATCCATGACTTGATCAGTGGGTAGTCAGGAGCGGTAAACTCCGGGTTGGTCAAATTGCGTACGTTTACCTCTTCAAATAGGAGGATCCCTTTTTTGTCACACAAGGAGATCAGTTTTTCGTTTTGCGTGCCATGCATGATGCGCATGAAATTGGCACCGGCTTCCTTCATCAGATCGACGTCTTTTTCAAGTACTTCTAAAGGTTCCGACGACCCCCAGTACCGATGCTCACTGACCCGGTTAAATCCTCCGGTCCGAATGGGTTCTCCATTCAGGATCAATTGGGTGGGTGTTAACTCCACTTTTCGGATGCCAAAATCGTCTACTTTAGAATCTAAGTTGATATCGTTGTCCGAAATGGTCGTCTGTAAGGTGTACAGGTGAGGGGCGTCAAAATGCCAAAGTTTAACGTCTTCTGCCCGGAGTTTGGCCGTCAATGTCATGATTTTTGTGCTGTTGGGAGCCACTTCAATCCCTTTTTGAGCCAATGAGACGTTTGCTATTTCTTTTATACCCGATCGTACATCGATCGTTCTGGTTTCATTGGAGCTGTTTTCCAAACGAACTTTTAGCGTCACATCTGCCGTCCCCTTTTCCAGATTCGGTTCGGCGTGGATGTACTGATGCGCGATCCGTACATCTTTGTCTTTTTTGATGGTCACGTCCCGAATGATGCCGCCCCAATTCCAGGTGGCTCCTACAATGAAGTTATTGTTTACCTCCACGGCGATGACGTTTTTTTCTCCGAATTTCACCTCATTCGTGATGTCCAATTCGAAGGGAGTCAGTCCGCCCTGGTGCTTTCCGATGTGCTTTCCGTTGAGGTACACATTCGCTACGTGATACACGGCACCAAATTGAATTCGAATGCGTTCGTCTTTTTGCGACGACCAGTTAGTGGGTAGCTCAAACGATTTGCGATACCACCCTAACCCGTTGTAGTTGGAGTAGGCATTCAACATCCCCCAATGTCCCGGCACCTTGAGGTGATGCCATTTGGTATCGTCAAAAGAGGGTAAGAAGACTTGATCGGGTAGCTTTTTAGCTTCGGTGTAACGTGCTTCGGAAATAGGGGTAAACATCACGGCATCTGCGGCAACACCTCCTTCGGTAATGGCGGTAATTTCTACGTAGTTGTCCTGTTCTTTGTCGAACCGATAGATTCCCAAGCTGATCCATTCACCGCAGTAGCTACGCTGAATCACGTATTTCGGTGTTTTTCCTTCTGCATGGTTGATGTTACACTGTACCGTCGTATGGTTGGCGTACGGGTGTTTTACAAAGGCTTCGTAATATCCTGATTGGGTGAGTTTGGGGCGAAAACGCACATAGTTTTCGGTATTTTCTCCTTTTTTAAAGTTTCGAAAAAAGTAGTCTTTTCCATGAAGAACAGATCCCCTGGTGGCCTTTTTTCTTGTCTGCCACTTACCTTTTACTTCTACCTGATCCGTGTCCGCATTATCGATGATGAGGTCTGATGGCGTTTCCTTTACGTTGAGGTAATTATACCCCTGACCGTAAATCGTATTGAACTTCCATTCGCTGTTTAGTGAGTACGTTTCTTCGGGAACGACCTCGAATTGTTCGGGAATTGATTGACAACTGATCAACGTCAACCAGAGGATTAATTGTGAAATTTTATATGGAAATGTGTTCATGTGTTTTAATCTTTTCTATTGCTGGTTTCCCAATGTTTAGTGACGACTTCCTGAATGTGAGGAAAGTTTCCATCCGTTTCATTTAGCGCTTTTCTTTTCTTTCGTAAGGCGCTTTTCATTTCATTGATGACTTTCTGGTAGGCGGGGTTTTCGTATTCGTTTTGCATTTCCTTCGGGTCTTTTTTCAGGTCGTAAAACTCCCAGGCAGGAGGGGTGTCAAAATCATAGCGGCCCCAACCATCGGGTTTGATCTTGTCTTTGGTTTTCCAATATTTCCCGTAGAAGAAAATGAGTTTGTACCGTTCATTTCTAATGCCGAAATGTGCCGGGTTTCCATGCTTGCTTCCCATGTGCATCCAGTAGCGGTAGTAGGTAGTTGTTTGCCATTGAGCCGGCGCACGACCATTGGTCAATAAGGTCTTAAAGGAGTTTCCCTGCATGTACTCTGGAGCCATGCCGCCTGCGATGTCGATGAGTGTCGGAGCGAAATCCGTATTGTTGATGATAGAAGGTACCCGAACGCCTTTTTGAAACGATTGGGGAAAGTGTACGATGAACGGCATGCGCATGGACTCTTCGTACATCCATCGTTTGTCAATGTAGTCATGTTCGCCTAGTAGGTACCCCTGGTCGGCGGTATAGATGATGATCGTGTTTTCATACAGGTCATGTTCTTTTAGGTACGCGACCAGTCGCCTGACGTTATCATCGACCCCTTTTACGCACCTGAGGTACCTTTTTAAAAACTCCTGATACACCAGGTGTCGGTAGTCGGGATCGTTAGGGTCCAGATTGAGTTTCAGGTCCCTGCCCATGTCACGAAGGGTGTTTCGGGGACTTACAGAAGAGCCAATGTCGTGGATCAGGGCGTCGTCTTCACCTCTGGTGCCCACCGATCCGTGATTTCCGTTTTCATACAAACTGGCCGGTTCCGGAATGTGAGTACCGGCCAGGTAGTCCTCGTAGCGTTTGGCATATTCAAACTTGTCGTGTGGAGCTTTGAACTGGTGCATGAGTAGGAACGGTTTGGATTTGTCCCGTTTCTTATCCAGCCACTCAATGCTGAGATCAGTGATGACGTCGGAAGAATGCCCGGGATAGGTCGTGGTCTTTACTTCCCGAATGCCTGACTTCCCGAAACGGATCTTTTGCACTTCTTTGCCTTCTCTGCTATAGAGTACCGGGTCATGGTACTTGCCTTGTAGCGGGAGTACCTCGTAATGGTCAAAGGCTTCCGGCGCATGTTTCAGGTGCCATTTTCCAATGACGGCGGTCTCGTACCCCAACTTTTTCATCTCCTGAGGTAGGTACTGCTTTTCAGCAGGCAACCCCTGGTGGAGGTCCAGGACCCCATTGGTTTGCGGATACTGTCCGGTCAGGATACTCGCTCTGCTGGGCGTACAGATGGAGTTGTTACAAAAGACGTTGTTAAACACCATCCCATTTTTCGCCAGAGAATCCAGAAAAGGAGTAGGATTCAAAGGAGCGAGACGACTTCCATAGCTACCGAATGCCTGGGTGGTATGATCGTCTGACAGGATGAAGAGGATGTTGGGTGCTTGCTGCTTTTTGGAGCAGCCTGTCAAACCTGAGATCACCGTCAGGATGATCAGGAACAATAGGTTGATATGTGTGCTAAACTTCTTCATTTTCATTGGCAAACCACTTCAAAAATGGTCGCGGGTACGTGTTCGGAAGGGTGCTTTACCTCGATGGTAACTCCTTTCGTCTTGATGGGAGAGGGGAGTACCCATCGATTGATCGTTTGGTAATTTCCCGTTTGGGTGACCACCACCTCACCTTCCAGGGATCTGATCGTGTACTCCCTCAAACATTGAGGTACGACATCATCATAATGGCCAAACTGCACCGACTCCATGGCATGGTCGTAATCACCGTCCAGAAATAATTTGATGCTACTTAGGGTTTGCTTTTCTGCCCACTCAATGGTTAAGGCGGGATGAGGGTCTTTCAGATCAGCCGTCCAGGAGTTGGCCGATCTCCAGGGACGGACGTATCCGTTGCAAACATTCGTGGCATCATAAGCAGTCACCGCCGGGCTGATCTCCATGGCGAGGTGCTTTCCTGCCGGGCGACGATACGGGATCCAGAATTCGAACGTATCTACTCCGATGTCGTCAGGTGGGGTTTGCTTTCCTTTATTGGAAACGGCTTTGTTTACCCCATTAAACAGGGCCAATACCCCGGAGTATAGTTGCTGGCTTTCCCGGATGCTGACGTTTTCGTTGGCCAGGAAGCAAACAAACGCGTACTGGTCCTTTGGTAAGGCCTTTTCAAAGGTGATGGCCACGAACTGTTCTCCTTTCCGGACTGGGATGACCTGTGTGTCCAGCGTCAGGTCGGGCGTATAGTTGGTATCCTTTTCGGCCACGCGTAAGTCTACCGTCAATTCGGTGGCTTCTGTGACATTCAAGGCGACTTTGACCGTGTATTTGATTCCTTTTTGTAGTGGCAGGAGCATAGCTGCGGCAGTAGTGAGGGGGAGCCATTCGCCATCAAAGGCAATTTCCGTCAGGTCGTAGGTGGACGAAGCAGTGATACTCGCTCCGGAGACTAAATTGCTTTCAGGTGAAATGGGCTTGTTCAGGATGCTTTGCCCTTCCAGGTTCAGTTCGTTTTGAAGTTCGGTGATCCATCCGTTTTCCAGCACTTCTGCAGGAAGCAGGTCCTTTTTCAGACAAAAGGTGGCTGCCATGCCGACGGCCTGTGCCGTAAAACCAGTGGTAGCCATCACACGGGTGGAACCAAAGGCGACGTGCGAGGCGCTGATGATGCGCCCGGCGAGGAACAGGTTGTCAATGTCTTTTGGAATGAGACTGCGGTAGGGAATGTCATAAACTCCTTTGCTATGCCATTGGGTGCATCCCGACTTTTCACTGTACACGCCGTCTGCGGGGTGCAGGTCGATGGCCCAGCCGCCAAAAGCGATGGCGTCGTCAAAGGTGCTTTGCTCGATGACGTCTTGTTGCTTCATCATGTACAGCCCGTCAAAACGGCGGCTTTCCCGTTTTCCGGGGATCGTGCCGGCCCACTCTAAGGTCAGGTCGTCTACCTCTTCGAATTCCCCTGAGTTTTTAATGTAGTCCCATACGCCATAGACCACTTTCCATAGCTCGTATTTGATCTCTTCTGTGTCGTGGATGGTGTCTTTTCTTCCGCCATATTCCAACCACCAGAAGCGGCATCCTTTGTCATCTTTTTCGATCACTTTGTATCGGGGAATGGACGTGATGTCTTTCAGTGCAAAGGAGGGAGGGACGTATTTCACGGGCTGTGGCGCTCGCTTGCTGTAAAAGAAGATCGAGTGGCCCAACAACTCGCCGTACGATTTGTCCGGTGCGAACAACTCCCCAAACTCTTCCTTGCTTTCTGCGCCTATTCTGAAGCTGGCACCTGCCTGAAAGGCCACGATGCCATCGCCGGAAGCATCGCAAAACAACGGAGCGGAAAGGGTATAGTGGGTCGCATTTTGGGAGTTAAATGCTTTAACAGAGCGGATGCTGTTGGTTCCCTTTTTTTCCACTTCATAGACGGCAGTGTTGAGCAGCAGCGTAATGTTTTCTTCGTTCAGTACTTTTTCCAATAACACCGTGTCGAAAATGACGGGGTTGCCTTCTTTGTTTCGGTAAAGGTTTTCAACAAAGAGCTCATTGATGACGCCTCCTTCTCGGGACCATCGGTTATTGTTACCCATATGCGAGGTGGCACCCAGTGCCCATAGACGTACCTCCGAGGAGGCATTTCCACCCAACACCGGACGATCTTGTACCAGTACCGTTTTTGTTCCCTTTCGGGCGGCGGTAATGGCGGCACAAACACCGGCAAGCCCACCACCGATGATGGCAAAATCGCAGTCAAGAGCGATGGTCTTATTCTCTCTTCTTTCTGTATGATATCCTTCTACTAACATGCTTTTCTCACTAGCTATTCCTGGATTTTTTGATAATGAATGCGCCCAAAGACAACACAATCAGTCCCATTCCCCGTACCAGCCACTGGCCTGTATCTCCCATGAACCCAAGCATCAGGATCAGCAGTCCGGTTGCGGTAATTCCCGTTCCTATTACCCGGGTCCCTCTGCGGTTCCCATTTTCTTCTGAGGTTTCGGTTGCTGTCGTTTCGTTTTCTTTTGAGTCCCTAATGCGTTCGTAGGCTTCAAAAGCTTCTGTGCTATTATTGCTCTGTATCAGCAGTCTTTCGATGATGGCCAGCATGACGATGGGAACGCCCATCCCCACCACCATCTCTGTGGCGCGGTCAAACGTGACATCGATTAGGTCAGGTGCAAAGAATTTAAAGAAGCCGTTAATTGTCAGTGATACAACGGTGACCAGTAGGGCCGTTTTTCCTGTTTGTCTTTTTGAAAATAGCGCCCACAGTGGAGGTAAAAACATCGCACCTCCGGTCAGTGCGGCGAGGCTCATGACCACTTCCACGATCCCTCCCAGGTAGGGGACAAGCAGCGCGATGATGATGGTCAGGACTCCTAATCCAACGGTGGCTAGTTTAGCGATGCGCATTAGTTTTTTATCGCTGGTCTCCGGGAAGAAGGATCGGTAGAGGTCATTGGTCAGTACCCCGGCAGAGATGTTCAGCGTGGTGTTAACAGAACTGGACGTGGCAAAGACCATACCTCCCAGCATCAGTCCGAGTATCCCGAGAGGCAGCACTTCCTTACACATGAGTAGGTACGCTCCTTCATCTGCGAGTTCGACTAGTTCAGGGTTTAGCACGCGATAGATCATGGGCGGGAGCATCCAGATCACTGGGCTAATGACATACAGCCCACCAAATAACCATCCGACTTTCTTTGCATCTTTTTGTGTTGCCACGCTGGTGTAACGTTGTACATAAGCCCAGTTTCCCGCGATGAAGAACAGGTTGTACAGGCCAAAAGCGATCATAAATACCCAGGAATATTCAGAGTTGGTGAGTTCAAAGAAGCGTTCGGGAGCTTTTGAGATAAAGCATTGGATGCCTCCGATTTTTTGAAAGGCCAGAGGAACCACCATGAATACGGCTGCCGTCAACACAATGAATTGTAAAACATCGGTGACGATCACCGCCCACAACCCTCCAACGGCGGTGTAGATCAGGATCAACGTGCCTAATACGATGATGCTCGTTGCGATGGGAATGCCTGTGGATACTTCGACAATTTTGGCGACCGGGTATAGAAAGGCACCTGTAGTAAAAATGGAAATGCCTAAGAATAAATAGGTGTAGGTTTTCTGTGTGGTTTCACCGAGTCTGTTTCGGATGAATTCGGCAGCGGTGAGCGCTTTGGTTTGTTGCCATTTGGGCGCGATGAGGAAGCCGATGATGATCCCGGCAATGGCCATGGTCCATTGGATGGTGACCGCTACCCATCCGCTGGAATAGGCGATGGAGCCCCAAACGACGAAAGTCCCGGCTGAGAAGAAACTCATGAATAGGGACAGCCCGCTTATCCACCAGGGTAAGGCTCCTCCCGCGGCGAAATAGGATTTCATGCTGCCTCCGGCTTTGGAGAAACTTATCCCGCAGATGAAGACCAGGAGAGTGAATACAAATGTTACTGAAAGATCAGTAGCGGACATGTTGTTTTTCGCTTATCAATTTCCTCTAATGTAGGGTCTTCTTCGAGGGCTTTTTGAAGAATGTTAAAAAAAGCGTTTCGGGAACGTTCCCGAAAAGAAAATTACTACCGGAAACGTTCCCGAAAATGGTAACTTCCCCAAAAAATTCGAGTGTTATTGATTCGCCTTTTATCCAGGGTCTGTGACTCTTACACCTTTTGACCACATTCGTTGTGCATGTCAGTGTACCACATATCCAAGGAGATAGATCCTGTAGAAGGGGAATCGCGTAAAAAATCGTTGATGGTATGCCAGCTGCCTGTTATAGGAGTAGGTGACCAAAAGCCGAGGGCCAATAGTAAAAAGCCAAAAACCAGATATGAAACATACGACCATTAAGGATGTTGCCAGAAAATTAGGCGTTTCTGTTTCTACTGTGTCCAGAGCGTTTAATGATAAGTATGACATTAAGAAGGAAACAAAGGACCGCATACTCAGTGTAGCGAAAAAGATGGGGTATTCGCCCAATCCGATCGCCCAAAAGCTGACCCGCCAACGCTCGTATACGATCGGGATGGTGGTCCCTGAGTTTGTCAATAGCTTTTTTCCTGAAGTGATCATTGGCGCCCAGGCGGTTTTATTGAAAAAGGGGTATCAGGTGTTGATCATGCAGTCGGACCTTTCCTGGGAGACAGAGCGCAAAAACGTAAAAACATTGGTGGACAACAAGGTGGACGGGTTGATCATTTCACTAACTTCCGAAACCGAGAACACCGGCTACTACGAAGAGTTGATCGCCTCGAACATGCCCATCGTTTTTTTCAATCGGGTGGTAGATCAACTGGAGACCTCGAAGGTGCTGTTTGATGATTTCAAATGGTCGTTTTTTGCTACAGAGCATTTGATCGTGCAAGGCTTTACCGAGATCACCCATTTTGCCGGCAATGAAAGTTTTTCTCTTACCAAAAATCGGATTCAGGGGTTTAAGGCGGCACACCGAAAACATCAGGTACAGATCGGAGAGATCATGTACAAAGGGTTTACGTTTGAAGATGGCGAGTCCCTTGCCGAATCGTTACTGAAAAGAGATGAGCTACCGCAAGCTGTTTTCGCTGCCAATGATGCGTTGGCCATCGGGGCGATGCATGTTTTTAAGAAGAACGGGCTTCGAATACCGGAGGATGTGGCGGTGGTGGGGTTTTCGGAATCCAGGTTGGCAGCGCACATCTCACCTACACTGACGTCTGTGCAACAGCCCACGCATGACATTGGCGAAACGGCCTCAAACCTACTGTTGGAGCAGATTGAAAACAAAGGCCTTTTTGTGCCTCAGACGATCGTGTTGAATGGGAGACTGAATGTCAGGGAGAGCTCTGTTTTTTTGAGGTGATAAGAGAATTAGCCCGAAAGATTCGGGACTCTTTTATTGAGAAAAGGTAGCTCCCTGATTACCAGAGTGTTTGATTGTAAATCAAATACTTAGCTCAGTCTCAGGGTAACGCTGATGAATAATGCGGGTTAGGGGATGGGTCTTGCTTTAGTGGGGTTAGCGGAGTCAAAACAGGTATTTTTGTATGGCTACAATGGAAATAAAACACCTAAAGTGTTGTTATTCTGATGTTACCCACAAGAAAAAAGAAAATGAATAAACTATTTACTCTGTCAATTGGGCTTTTACTCGGATTATCAGCTTTTAGCCAAAAGAACAAAGAAGTTGAATTAAATTGGAAAATTAGTTCACAAGAAACATTGACTTATCAAACAATCATGAATGAAATTGATACTTCATCAGTTGAGTTCAATTTCGGAAACCTTTTTAAAGCATTTTCTGATAGTACTGAGGACAAAACAAATGAGGTAAAAAACCTATTTAAGCAGCTAAATGAGTCTTTCAAAAATATTGATTTAATAACTGAGCTGACTAGCAATGGAAATAGAACAGTTGAAATAGTAATGAAAACTAGACCAAAAGAAGAGGTTGCGACAGACGAATCAGACACAACTGATAATAAGATGGCTGAAATGATGAAGATGATGCAAACCATGAATCAAGGAATAATGCTACGAGGCTCAGTTTATGAAACAGGAGGAATACATAGTTTTTGGGTAAAAAGTAATCAGAAAAATTTAATCGCCGTGTTTTTCGAACTACCTACTAAACCAGTAAAAATTGGTGACTCATGGGAGCTTGACATCAACCTTATCACAAACGACCAAAACTTTGAATGTGACTCTGCATATAAGATGAATAAAGTGACATTGACGGATTTGAAAAAATCAAATGGAGAGACTATCGCGGTAATAAAGTATGAAATCGAAGAGTTCGTGGATGGTACTTTTCATGCTCCAGCGATGTTCGGTAAAGAGGGACCAACTCAAACAATGATGAAACTTACTCATCAAGCAATTGCAGAGTTTTCGATTGACCAAGGTAGGTGGATATCATATGATGGGATTATGGGATTAGTAGCAAATGGAGTTATGACTGCAAATACTAAAAAGAAGTTCTCATTAATTCAAGAATAAAAACCATTGGGTAACACGGTATATAGCAAATAGGGCGTTCGGTGGTTAAAAAAAGTTCAGAGCTATTTACCAACACCGCCAAATCGTTGATTTGGCTTTTAAAATGAATAAGATAAAAACAAAATACAACGTTTTGGCTCGGTGCAAACTTGAAGGTTTATTACTTTCTACTGCCATACTTGCCATATACTAAACGTTATCTCTCATGCCAATCAATGAAATCAAAGTTCCTCGACTTACTAATTTTCGCTTTTGCCTGTTCTTCAAATCAAGGAGAATCTAAAAAAATGAAGTCTCTCTCAAGTTTTTATAAGGACAGAGGTGACTTATGCTTAATTAAGAGGAAATGACAGAAACGGAAATAATAGATAGCGATTTATCAACTACAAAAGAAAGAAGACGTAAACTTCTGCCAATTTGGATAAAAATATTCCTTTGGATATTTATGGTTTTCGGAGCAATAGTACCAGTTGGTTTAGTACTAGGGGCAATGGGTATTGATTTTAACCTTGCGCTATATGGTTTAGAAACAACTAATGCACTATCTATTACAGGATTACTAATAATTCTATTTTTTGCAATTAAGGGAACCGTGTCTTTTGGACTTTGGACTGAAAAAGACTGGGCGGTTAACCTTGCGATAATTGACGCGATTGTTGGAATTGTCGCTTGCTCATTTGTAATGCTAGTATTAATGCCATTAAGATAAGGATTCAAAGATTCTTATAAGCCATCGAGTATTTGCTGTTGGATTTAAACTTTCGTTTATTGGATTGATTTCTAGGCGAATATTCTACTTGCTTGCTTATTTTGATAGAAAACCTTCTAAACCATTCACTAAATGAATCTAGCGAAAAGGTCACTTTGGTCAGCATATTTATCACCTGTTTCATGGCATAGGTTCGATTAATGATGGGTACCCTTTTTTCCATGCCTCGTTTCACTGGTTGTCTTTTAGGTAATTTAGGCTGAATGCCAAAGCAAAGAGCGTTGCATAAAGTGATCAACAATGTTTTAGCAAAAAAATCCTGCTGAATGGCCCATGCGGTCAACCCAGAGAAGTCAGCGACCTCTAATCGGCACTTAATCATTTTGTAAGCTTCTTCAATACTCCATCGCTGTTTATAGAGGTTAAGTATCGCTTTTTTGCTATATGTTTTTTCGTCTAGCAAAGAGGTGGCAAATACTTGCACCTCTCCTTTACGGTTTTTCTTTTTGATCAATCTGATCTTGATCACCTTAGTTAGGTGAGGATATTTTTTAAGTAAGTGTTGGTGTATGGAAGGTAGTAAAATGTCCACGATTTGCTCGTCCAGTTCTGATTGAACAAACTTCTCTACACATTTCCACCAGTTGTCCTTCATTCGAAAAAGAAAATGTACCCCTTTAGCTTGAAGTAGAAACATCCGTTCAAGCGAGGCATAATACCGGTCAAAGAGCAAGAGGTCTCCTTTTTTCACAAAAGGCATGTGGAGTTTACATAGTGTTGACTCGGAGGTACGATAGCTTTTCATCTGTGCGTCAATGACCAAACCATTGAATACATCATAGAGGTAGGAAATACGGCTCATCCAGTGTCCTGCATCTGCCTTAGGGCCAAACTTATAATAGGTGAAGATCTTCTTTAAAGAAGTGTGATTTCCTGGTAAAGCCAACGTAGAGCCATCCACGGCCAACACCCGAAAACCCTTCCATTTCTTAAAGTTGGCTTGTTGGTAGAAAAGAGTAACCACTACTCGATTAAGTCTTTTAAATACT
>JBCCXH010000020.1:0-23057 GCA_039192005.1 Bacteroidota bacterium | reverse complement strand
GGTACCCCCTGCCTTTCTGGATATCATGCAGGCGATTTCAGAAAAAGTCATGGCGGCAATAACTGCAGCCGGTCGTACTTCTGTGTCATTTCTTTCGCACTGTATACAAATATCTTTACCGGTTTTCAAGGGGCCACTTGCGGTATAACTAGCCCAATCTTTATCTTTTAAATACCATTTTTCCTCATATTCGTTGAAAAGAAAGAATTGGTTCTTCGATACTGCTTTTGATAGTACTGTCTCATTCGAAATTGACCAAAAGTTTAGATTGAATGGGTCATTCAGGTGCTGTTCTTCTGGAAACTTCTTAAAAGCCTGTCCAGCTTCATTATTGACTGCATACCCGTGAAATTTATTTCCAGTTATATAAGGAGTATAAGTGACCTCTTCATTTTGTTCTCTTACCTTAAACCCATAGATAGCTTCTACCAAAACGGTAGCTGAACCTACTGTGCCTTCGTCTTCATTTCGCTTAAGGACTTGCAATGCCGTGGTGTTTTGCAAGGTAAAGGGTAGCGCTGCGGGACTTAAAAAAGTACATTCTTCACATACAAAGTCATACCACTCGGTAGATAAAAGTACGCCTACACCAGTAACTTCATATTTTGCTCCCAAGATAGATCCTGGATAGTTGACTACATATATAATTTTATATGGATTGCCTTCTTCTAAACCTACGGGACGCCCCTTTAGCACACGAGATAGGAATGAAGCTTCATCTACATCCTGCGAATAATTCACCACCACAAAAGCACCGGGATTAGCTGCCTGATAGGCTGCTATTTCTTGCTCCAATTCAGCAAACTGATCATCCGTATACGGCAGCTTCGGGTTGATGTAGTAGTTGTTGGCAGGGTCGTAGGTGTCGGGGAGGTTGCTATTGGCTACGATGCGAAAAGGCTGTAAGGATGACAACGTAACGTCTTCCCCTGCCAGCCTGGAGAGGTTGTCGTTCAGGTAGTTCGTGATCAGGGTTTTAACGTCTTCCTTCGCGTTGCCATTGAGCATGGCGACGGTAAACTGACCCAATACCGAGCCCAGGTTTTCAGGCTTTAGCATGTCACCCACTACCTGGTTTCTCGTTTCGTCGTTGTCGACGACCTGTTGGATGTACTCAATGAGTTGTGCTGCTTTCTGTAGGTCTACCTGAAGCTGCTTTTGGGATTTGATGCGTTCAAAAGCAGTGGTTCGTTCCTGATCGGCATTGAAGACATCCTCTTCTGCTGGTGTCAGCGTCCGTGGCGTTTCCTGTAATGACGTCAACGTGTTTGTGCCTTCGCTGATGGGGTAGTTGTACTGTTCGAGGTCAGCGAGGCTGTTTTCTGTTGCCTCACGGGTCGGGCCTTCTCGTGCCTGCAGGTCGGTTTGGCTTTGAAGCTCCTCCTCCAGTATGGGGGCGATGACCTCCAAAAGCAATTGCTTGAGTACGTCGTTGAAGTTGGTGGCGACATTGACCATTTTCAGGTTGACCGACACGTCGTTTCTTCCGCTGGTGGCTGTCAGGGTAAATTGCCCGGCTGCGTTCAGCGGAAACTCCAGCAGGTTATCAGTCGTTACTACCTGACTATTGGCAGGTGTGACGTCCCAGGTCACGGCACGCGAAGGTGCGGCGCCGTCCCGGTCGATGGCATAAAGTTTGGCGACACCCTCAGTAGCACCCGCGATCTCTATTTCTTCCGATGTCTTGTACCACTCACCCCGATAGCTGATCATGAGCGGCGGCAGAAAGTCCCCTTTTACCGTTTCGGTCAAGGTACGGATACCGGCGATCAGGCCTTTTCGGATGGTTCCGGCAAAGGAGTTTCGGCTGCTGATGTTACGTTGTACCACACCCCAAAAGGGGTTGCGGTCATCGGTCTTGTTCAGGCCGTATTTATTGAAGTTCAGCTCATCACTGCCGGTTACGTCAAGGCTTATCGTGTATCCATCCCTTTGATTACCAGATAGTTTCAAGGTGACCAGAATGTGCGGGTTGGACCGGGAGTTGAGTTTTTCCTGCAATAGCTCATTGAAGTGTCTTAGGTAACCTACCTGCTCGACATCCTCAAACTCGCCGACAACGTAGATCCGAATGCCCGTTTGCCTGAACAGCGCTTCCGTCAGACGGTCCAGTTCGCTGGCCGGATGTTGCTGGTCCATGCCCTGTAGCAATGCACTCAGCATTTCATTTTGTTGGTACCGACTCAATAGCTTGGAGAAGACAGAATTGGCCTCCGCATCCAGTTCGCCCGCATAGGTGGCGTAGGAAAGCGCTACCCAATCCAGAAAGGAACTAAAAAAATAGCCGGGTTCTTTTCTGTCCGAAGTTTCCTGCGTTTGCGCCTGAATGGAAAAACTACTCAGCAGGATAATCAGGGCAATGAAATTGGTGATGTACTTCTTCATTTTTTTGCGGCTTTGTTTTTGATTACTAATTTTTTCGAAGGAATCTTATCTCCTTTTTGTGTGAAGGCCTTTACCTGATAGGTGCTGGTCTTGCCCTCATCGGCCGGGTCTTTGATGTTGGTAGTTTTCAATAAACCCGTTATGGGTTTTAGTTTTTGTCCCTCTGTCGCTTTAAAGACGACGTAGCCCAGTATATTTTCGCTGATCAGTGGCTGCCATTGGATCAGGTTTGTTTTTTTCTTTTTCTGATATTTCACAGAAGCGGAGAGCTGGTCGTATTCGTTTTCCACTACTACCTTATTGTAGGCATAGGCAGTAAGCGAGGGTGCGGACACGTTTCCTGCACTATCTACTGCTTGCAGGTAGTAGAGGAGCCCCTGATTCACTTTGGCCCGCCGGTCTGTGAAACGAAAGGCATCCCGGCTAATGAGGGCCTGGTTGGCCCGTTCGTACGCGAGCGTAGAAGTAGAGTCTGACCGGTACAGGTGGTAGCCCATCAGGTCTTTTTCTACATTTTCTACCCAGTCGATGACGATTTTTTCTTCGTCATAGGTGACTTTTTTGATAAAAGGCCGCTCTGGAGGAAGGATGTCCGGCATTTGACCGACCGCAAATTCGGAGGGCGAGCTTCGGTTAAATGACGTGTCGATCGCTACCACGTAATAAAAGAATTTGTTTCTCACCACTTTGGGTAGCTCCTGCATCAGGGTGGTTTCTTTGAGGGGTTCGCTGTTTACCGGGATGTAGTGGCTACGCTCATCTTTACCTACTGTACGAAATACCTGGTACCCCAGCAGGTCGGGTTCCGTATTGGCCCTCCAGGACAGTTCCAGCCGTCCGGTATCCGATCGGATCACCAGCCCTTTAGGTTGGGCCGGCGGGTCGATGTCGCCAACATTTACATACACCACTTTGGATGTACGTTTGTTTCCTGCGTAGTCGAAAGCCACCACGTAATAAAAATACGGACCGGGGATATTCACGGTATCGATGTACTCCGTTTCCTTTTTAAACCTACGAATGGCCTGATATAGCGTATCACTTTGATTGCTTCGGTAGAGAACGTGTTCGTTGATATCAGGTGAGACCGAAGGTGTCCAGTTCAGAGAGACCTTCATTGAATCTACGCTGCCGGAAAGATTGGTGGCAGGCTCAGGAGGAGTCGTGTCATTGAACAGAAAGGTGACGGAATCGGAAGGCCTGGAGTTGGCTCCAAAAAGGTCTACTCCTTCAATCCAAAATGTATAATAGCGATTTTCCTTCATCTTGGAAAACCTGAAATGAGGAGAAGGGTAAACATCTGCACCTGTTGAATCTTTTACAAGGGTAGGAAAGACCGGCTGCTCATTGAGCTTTACGTTTTGCACACTGTCCTCAATGTTGTAGTAGATGTCATAAGATAAAAACCGGCTGTCATCTACTTCCCAGTCCAGTTCGATCTGTTTTTTCACCTGTTTTATATTAAAATAAGCGACCGGTGGTTCTTTTTGGTAGGCTCCTGCCAAAATCGGTTTGGACACACCGATTTCTTCTTCTTGTCCGTCTTTGATACGCATTGCCTTGTATTCATAGGTTACTCCGGGCACCGCCGTGCCGTCCCGATGGTAAATCCCCAATGCTTCCGCAAACTCTGTGTAGTTAAAGAGGAGGGCGTAGGTATTGATCAACAAAAACCCGATGTCGTTGATATCCAAATCGACAATTTGAGGGGCCATTTCGAAAAAATCCTGTGCTTGCGGAAATTCATTGGCAAAAGAGGTGGGAAGCGATTTCGCCAGCCCGATTTGTTGATCATTTAGTTTTGTCCATGTCGTTTCTCCAACCTGTCGCCGGTAAAGGTTTGACCCTTCGGGCAACACTATTTGCCTGGTGATCCACTTGATTTCTATGGAGGTTGCATCCGGTGTATTCTCCGGGTGGTTTCGTACAACAACAGGAGATACCTGGGATAGTACCTTAACGGATAGTAATAAAAGACAGAAGAGGCTGGTATTTCTTTTCATATGCTACTCTTTTGGTAATGATAGGTGTTAAATAAACTACAGTTCTGCACGGCCCTTGGCTTTAAATGAAAACCCGATCCCGACCACTTTAAAACGGACACTGAAGGACCCTTCCAGCGTAATTGGCCTTGGATAGAAGTGGATTGCAGCATCTCCTCGAATCAATATTTCCAAAAGATTTATCGTTTTCCAATTCCCCCATTTTTTTCTTAGACTAAATTTTCTCAGACGATAGTTTACGTCCAGTCCGGCACGAATTTCGAGCCAGATGAATAACTTCTCCGGTGTGAGGGGCTTCCACCGGATGGCAAATCCTCCTCCAACTTCTGCCCATGCGTAAGCGACAACG
The DNA here is from genome assembly GCA_039192005.1 of Bacteroidota bacterium. Lineage (GTDB taxonomy): Bacteria > Bacteroidota > Bacteroidia > Cytophagales > Cyclobacteriaceae > Ekhidna. Next base: position 18,320 of record JBCCXH010000020.1, on the reverse strand, counting down.
TTTGTCTGTGCCACAAACAAGCTGATGTTACCTTTTTTGGGAACCCGGACCTGACCTCCAAATCCAATACCTCCCCCAACTTCCAGGCGTTCACTTGAGATGTCCAAAAACCCAATAAACCTGAGTCCGGGACAGGGTACGGTTACATCAATTGGTTCTTCGAGTGAACCGATGGCCACACGCCAGTATCCGGGACGGGTATTTACGAAAAGGCTCCCACTAATACAAACGACTTCCGATTTAAAATCCCCTTCAATGTAGCCAATGAACTCTTTCTCTCCTGAGTTGTAGGAGATTTCGATCAACCCATGCAGAGCGGCAGTAGGGTCTTTTTTGTCCAGCTCAGGTTTTGAGCTGTTCATTTGAACCTCCCCCTTAAAATTCCAGGTGTGGTCACCGTTTGCAGACTTGGTGCTTCCACCGGAAACGGCTATTCGAAGTTTCTGTCCGCCACTCTTATCATCAAATAACACCAACCCCATTTGCCAGCCATACCGGAGTGACGGATCAGGAAGTATCCTGCGATCTTCCTGGATTTTCATCCGTTTATATAACCGACCACCGATACCTACCAGGCGCATGCTTCCCAGTTTGGGGCCGTTTGGAAGTGATGCCGGTGCCAATTCATCCAACGGGTCGCCCAATTCTTTTGTCCCATTGCTTTCTTCGGTCACCTTTACTTCCGCGAAGTAGTAGGAACTTCCATCTTTCTTCCCTTGCAGGTAATAAGTATTAAGTGTAAACTGGCTGGGGACCTTAATGGTAAGGTCCACATCACCCACCCACACGTCGCCGTAATTTGGATGGTACTGATAAAACTGTACGTATCCATTGAGATCAAAAAGTGGGTTATTAGGGTTTCGGATGGGCATACGATCTGCCGCCATGTCTTTTAGCGCACGTTTCGGGTCTTTGATGAAATTGGAAATATTCTCAACCGTATTTTTAACGCTAATGCCTGTTTCGTACAACTGCTGAGCTGCACTCACATATTCTCCCAACTCTCCTGTCATCGAATCGCCGAGCTCATCCAACCCTTTCTTTAAAACAAATTCGGCCCCACGCTTCATGACCTTTCCTTTCATTGCCTGAAAGATGGAGTCTTGGTTGATGCCCAAAAACGTAGTTGTAATGACCTCTTCCATGGCCGATAGCAGGTTTGCCGGTCGAAAAGCTCCGCCTACCTTGCCAAGTATTTCATTTGCTCCCTGATTTAAATCTTTCAAAAGCTGATTTCCAAGATCATCAACCGATTCTCCAAGCATAACGGATGTGATCGTCGTATTGCTTATATTGATTGCAACGTCCCTTATTCCCCCTTTGATGTCATTATCTATCAGCGTAGTGATAGGGATCGTAATATTATTTTGTACTGATCGTTTAAAGCTTTGTTTGGCTTCATAGGCAATTACACTGGCAGCATCCCGTTTTAGCCCTTCGACGAGGCTGGTAAGGTCAGGATCATTCATGCCACTCACTGCATTCACCAGCAGGTTTCCTATCGTGTTGACGATGGAATCTGCACCATTTTGAATTCTTCCTTCCAGCTGGGCCGATTTTTCCGTTATCTGACCTTCTACCCAGTTTTTGACTGAATCAATTCTATTTAGCTGACCATCAAAATATTCGGTAAGCAGTACCTCTGTTACCCCGGAGGCGATCAACTCTACCTTACCTAATTGAGCCTCGGAAAGACCCTGATTGTCTACTGTTTTTTCACTATTGGTATCCGGCTCGTAACGACTGTACAAATTACTGGTCTCATAAGCTGATTCACCATACTCCACCTCACCAGCATCCAATTGTATATTAGAAATGGTTTCTAAGAAATTTTCTTTTCGTTCCTCTATTTCGACCTCTTTTTCAGCAATAAACTCTTCGAGCGTTTTCTGATCTCCACCTGTGTCCGGTGGTGCCACTCCACTGGCGTCAAGTCCTTCAGGAGCATAGGGGTTTTCCATCAACCCATAAAAATTGGTTTTAGGAACATCTTCTACACCGCTCACATCCTCTCCCATCTCTATCTCAAGGATTGAAGCAAAACCATAATACCCCTCCGTATTACCCGCAGCAATCACGTCAATAGTGACATCATACCCTTTCATGACCGTATTCACCCGCTCCGGCAAAGAAATTGCTCCACCTTTTTCTCCAAAACCGATGTGGTGGTCTCCCCAAACCCTAAACCCTGTGATGTTATCAATGTCCATTCCCAGCGCATTCCACTTTAGGGCCAAAGCCATATTGATCTTTTCGTTACCGGACAGTGTGGCATTTCTGATGGTCACATCTACTCGCTGATCATCTGTCCCGTGAATAAACCGATACCCGTCCAGACCTTCCAGGTACCCTTTCTTCAGACCGGCCCCAGTCGCAGGCACCCTGTAGGTAAATTGGTCCTCCGTACTTACAAATGGGATCAGGAACCTGCCTTTGATTTCACTACTTTCATCCACATAGTCTTCCTCGATTTTGAGTTTCAACCGGTAAGGATTAGACATAAATGTCTGAAACCGAAACTCCGTACCTTCGGGATAGAGACAATCAATGTCGAGGTTCAGCCCCCCTGAAACGATGGACGAACGAAACGTGCCTTGCGACCCGTCATGCGTTTGCTGGTAAGAGGCATCCAGGTCAAATTGCCCGGCATTATCAAAGGACTCATCGTACGTTAATTCAATGGACGATAAATGAATGCCCAACCAGTCAGGAGACAGGTCGCCGGAAGAAAAGTCATCTGAAAGGTCAATTTCATACTGATTGGTTTTCAGCCAGAGGCCCGTATTTTTTATCGGTTGGATTTCATTGGATGCAGTCAGGGAAGGTTCGTCGCTTTCAATAAAATAGAGTTGCTCCTGATCACGAAACGTAAAGGACACCCGTTCATCATACCTGCTACCGACACTTGTTGGGACGAGGGCTTCACCATCCAGGTCAAACCAGTACTCGTTGCTGTTGATGTAGATCAATGACGTTTCATTGAGATCCAGCGTAAACCCGTAGGGCTCTAATAAATCAAAGCGATTGGCATCTTCCGGAAAGGCAATTACCGAATTTACTTTGTAGTTATTGTAGTTGGCCCACTGTTGAATGCTACGTACCACAGGCTTCTCTGCGGAAACCGTAGCGTGCGGGAGGTCCCAGGTTGCTTCTCCCCGGACATAAAGCCCGTCCTTATTCAACCGGTACTGCTCAATACTGAAGGTAGCTGCGCCGTTGTCTTTATAGGTAGGAGTCAGGTTGACCGTTGCCGTTTCTTCCGTGGAAGGAAAAAGGATTTCTCCTTCTTTTAGCACCCATATGGTTCCTGAGAGCTCTACCTTTAAGCCTTCAAATTCAAAAGGAGTCCATACATCGTCTTCGGGCCGGCTTCCCGGAGCGGTAAGTCGTACCCTTCCTTTCCCTATGAGGTTGTCGGCGTCGTCATTGACACGGTCTACCAGCACGACATGGTTGCCGGCATAGAACCGCTCCAGTAGTGGGGGACCGTGAAAGGTTTGAGCCTTGCTCCGGGCAACTTCGCGTTCGCTCGAATAACCGATGACCTCCCAGGCGTAGGAAGTAGAATGCTGCAGGTTATCCAACAGGCGGTGAGATTCTGAAGCTGCCGTCGTGGAGGTTCCCGACTCGTAATGGTACCAAAGGTTACCCCTTAGGGCTTCTTCCGAGGTTTCTGTTTTTTCTTTTTCAGCGATGCGCAGTTCGTAGCTTACCGGTTGGTTGGGCAGGCGGTTGTCCGGGGAAGACCACCGCACCCCGGGTACGTCCCATTGCAAAAACCCTTCATCATCTCCCGGAAATTCCAGCCCGATGGTCCCACCTGTGGGCCACCCGTAGTAAAACCTTCTGAACTCCGAATACCCGTTGTTTTTATAAACATCGCGATTATTGGCATCCACTGCCTGTACGCGGTAGATGTAGGCCGTGCCAATGTCAAGGGAGGGTTCGGACAGGCCGTACACAAAGGAAGTAGTTGGCAGCAAATCCGATCGGTAAATTTCCAGCAACTGTCCATTTTGAAAAGCACTGAGCGGGTCTGATTCCGGTGAGGCAGCATCTGCATCCACCACTTCATACAAGGTAAACTGGTAGTTGGTTTGCGGTCCATTAGGGGACATGACATTGAAAAGCTGCCAGGTAAATGTGATCTGTGTTTCATTGGGGTTGATGTGGGCATTTTCCAGCGGCAGGTTCAGTAACGGAGGGCTGAACAGCCCCATCCACCAGAAAAAAGAAGACTCGGCTGAGAGTGGCTCCCCGGTGGCATAATCCAGCACCTGTACTGTAACCCGGTAGTTTCCTTCCGGCAGGCGGCCACTGTTGAGAAACGTCTCCCGATCTCCGGCAATGCGCAGGTTTTCGTACCGCAGGTATTCCGCCCAGTCCGCTCCGGTAAACTGTAGAGGCTCCCCCGGCACGACTGTAATGGGGACGGAAGGGACAAAGGCAGGGTGTGTTTCAATCAGAATGTCCGGGCTTTCGATCCGTAGTTTTAGCCGAAAGGTCCAGGAGGCTTCATTAAAGTCATTGAAAAGAATAGTGGCCGTGAGCAGGTTAAAAGCAGGGTCTCCGTAGTCGCTGAGAAAAAGGGAGTAGGGAGGGGCCACTACCGGAGTGACATCGGCGGGAAACTGGTCGAGAATCTGTGCTTGAGGCCGTAATGCGAGTAATAGGCTCAGAAGCAGAACGAGCTTAGCTATCAGGCTTTTAGCGGTTGGCTTTTGGTCCTTGGCTTTTGGATCTTGGCGGTTAGCTGTTAGCTTTTGGCTATTAGCGATTGGCTCTTGGCTCTTGGCCTTTAGCCTCTGGAAATTTGTCATAAGCGGTTGGCGGTTGGCTTTAGACGGTTGGCTCTTGATGGTCATTTCATTCATACGTGTGCTGATTGATTGTTAGGTTTCGTTAGGCTTGAAATGGAAACAAGGTCTATGATGGTTTGGTATTTCTTCATGCTTACCTGTTTCTGATTAAAGTGATGGCTCCGGAGTACTGTGTGGGCGAATCTGAGAAAGTGATCAGGTAATAATAGGTACCATCTGGCAGGATGTCGTTTCCTGCGGTACCCGCCCAGTCATTCTGATACGCTTCGTCCTGAAAGACTAGCTGACCAAATCGGTCATATACCCGTACATTAACCGAACCGAACGTCTCTACATTTTCAATGACCCAGAAGTCGTTCCTGCCGTTTCCGTCAGGAGTAAATACATTGGTAGCCACCAGTCTGAAGTCTTCGTCTACTGTGACCGTCACATTGCCGGTATTCTGGCAGCCAAATGCATCGGTGGCCAATACCGCATAGGTGGTTGTGGTCTGTGGCGTGGCAATCGGGTTGGCCACGTTGCTGTTGTCCAGTCCATCTACCGGGGACCATACGTAGTCGGCCCCTCCGGAAGCGGTCAGCATGATCGGAAAGCCCTGACTCACAGTGGTGTCCTTGCTGACCGTTATGACAGGTAGGTCGTATATGCGTACGTCTTTTTGGATCACATCCCTACAGCCATTAGGTGTAGTCGCTGTCAGAGTGAGTGTGTAAATACCGGGAGCGGCATATTCATGCGATGGGTTGGCCAGTTCTGAAGAAGTACCGTCGCCAAAGTCCCAGGCATAAAGCAGGCTGCCTGGTCCAATGGAAGAGGTATTTTGTGGGTTGATGTTAAACCCGATGCAGGTATTTGCTACGTCAAAGTCGGCGATTGGCTCCTCAAAAACCTGCACCTCCTTTGACACCTTGTCTGTACATCCAAATCCGGAGGTCACTTCCAGCGAGACGTCGTACTTGCCATCGTTTAGGTATTGCTTGTTGGGATTTTCTACTAACGCACTGGTCTGGTCACCAAACTCCCAGAGGAAAGAACCGATGGTACCGGAGGAAATGGTAGATGCATTCTGAAAAGAAGTAGGGAGTCCATCGCACACTTCCATAAAGGTAAAGTCGGCTTGCGGTCTCGGAGAGACCGTAATGGATTTGTCCAAATAAGTAACACAGCCGGCATCTGAAGTGGCCGTAAGCCTTACCGGATAGGTAGCAGCTATCGCATATCGATGGGCAGGTTCCGTTTCGTTGGAAGTAGCACCATCGCCAAAATCCCATTCATAGGTCATGCTACCGGAAGCGATAGAAGAAAAGTTGGAAAACGGTGCGGTGACGGTATCACATACATCCTGCGTAGCAAAATTGACCACGGGGAGTGGATGGATGCGAACCCTCGAAGTAAAGCGATTGGAACAGCCTTCATTGCCGGTGACTGTCAGGGAGGCCGTATACAATGACGGGGCATCGTATTGGTGGACGGGGTTTTCGTCCGTAGAAGTCGTACCATCGCCAAAGTCCCAGTCAAACGTCAATGCAGTACCTGTAGTAGCGTTAGTGAACCGGACGAGGCTGTCCAGGCATTCGTCACTGGCAGTGAACGTGGCTACCGGCTGATTGTACACGGTAAGCGATTGCGTCAGGTTAGTCGTACATCCATTTTCCGTTTGTGCCTGCAGGTTGACCTGAAAAGTACCCTCCTGATCGTAACGATGGACCGGATTTAGGTCCGTAGACGTATCTCCATCGCCAAAATTCCAGGTATAGCTCAGGTTGCCTGCGGTAAGGGTCGTCTGATTGGTGAACCGGACATCTTGCCCGTCGCAGACATTGTCGAATGCAAAGGCGACCTCAGGCAGCTCACCCACAGATACCTCTTGGGTGAGAGACCTTGTACACCCTGCAAGGGTCGTCATTTCGAGTGTCACATCGTAGGTACCTTCTGCTGCGTATAGGTGCGAGGGATTTTGATCCGTACTGGTATTCCCATCGCCAAAATCCCAGTCATACTGCTGCACGCTGGCCGCTCCTGGAGTGGACAGATTGATGAACTGCATGGTCTGTCCCAGGCACACATTATTCTGTGAAAAGGCGACTACCGGATTTTCATTAACCACCACAAACCGGGTCACGGAGTCGACACAGCCGGTAGAAGAGGTTGCCGTAAGTTTGACTCGATAGTTACCTGCGGTAGCAAAAAAATGCGTCGGGTTTTCGAGTGAAGAGCCGCTTCCATCGGAAAAGTCCCAAGTATAACTAAGTCCCTGCCCACCCTGAATGGTGGTGGTATTGGTAAACGTCGTGGCGTTCCCTACACATACTTCATCGTTGGTAAAGCCTGCCTGAGGGTCTGCATTGACTGCCACCCGAAAAGCAGGAGTAAATGCTGCCGCACAGACACCGCTCTGTACCTCCACCCGGTAAAAAGTGGTATCGGTTAGACTGGTAAGGGATAACGAGGCAGTCGTGTTGACGATATCGCTCCATGAAACCCCATTGGCAGATTCCTGCCATTTAAGGATGTCGCCCCGAAAATTTTGCAAGGTGAGATCACCGGTGCCATCTCGTTGGCATACGCTACTAGTTCCGGTGAGGGTCCCGGTCAATGTGGGCGGGTCTACCGTAATCACCACCTGATTGGAAACGGCCGCAGCACAGCCACCATTCTGCACCTGTACGCGGTAGTAAGTCGTTGCAGTCAGGTTGGTGTAATCCAACGTATTGGCCTGAACATCTATGCTACTCCACGGGCCGTTTGCATTGAATGCTGCCTCCCAACGGATGATGTCACCGGTAAACCCTCTAAGGGTCATCGTCCCGGAGTTATTGCCGGAACAGACCGTGGCATTGCTGGACAGTACACCTGCATTGGTTTCTGGTTCTACACGGATCGTTACGGCTGTTGAGGTGTCATTTGGGCAGACCCCATTGGAACGTACCACGCGATAATGTGTCGTTGTAGTCAGGTTGGTGTAAGTTAAAAAGCTTTCCGTCCGACTCACGGACACCCAGGGTCCGTCGCTACCGACGGTCGAGCTGATCCACTCCCGGATGGTACCGGAACCGCCATTCAGGTCCAGCCTTCCGCTGTTGGCCCCTTCGCAGACCGAAGTGGCACCTAAAAGTACCCCTCCTTGCGGCAGCTCATCAATTCCTACCCTGGCCAAAGTAGAAAGGGCTTCGTCGCATGAGCCGTTTTTGACAATGGCGCGAAAGAAAGTTGTCACAGGCAGGCTGCTGTAATCCAGTGTAGCTGCGTTCGTTTCGATGGTGGTCCACTGGTCTACCCCTGTCGTGGAAGACTCCCACCGTACGATGTCGCCGGTATGTCCTGTGAGCGTCAACTGATAGCTGGCGGCATCGTCTTCACACAACGTGGTTGCTCCTTGTACCGTACCTCCAACGGAAGGTTCAAATACTTCCACTGATCTCGTAGTCACATTCACACACCTGTTTAGAGAGCGTACCGTCAACTCCACCGTATAGGTACCTGCTGCCGAATACAGGTGGGAAGGTGCGGCTGCGGTGCTGCCACCAGACCCGTCCCCAAAGTCCCAGTCGTAAGATAGTGTTCCCGACGTGATGGTACTTGTATTTTGAAAGTTCATGGATGTTCCCAGGCATACGTCCGAAGCCGAAAAAGCAGCCACCGGAACGGGGGATACTTCAATAAACTGGCGAACCTCGTCCCGGCACCCGTCTCCATTAGACGCGACGAGGCTGACTTCATAGATGCCGGGAAACTCGTAAGTATGGGTCGGATTAGCCGCTGAAGAAACGTTGCCATCGTCAAAGTCCCAGGCATATGCCGTCGCTTTCGAGCTACTGTTGGTAAATGTCACCCCTGTCCCGAGGCATACATCCGGTGCAGTAAAAGCCGCTTGTGGCTGTTCAAAAATGGTAATCGACTGGGTCTCCGTATCGGTACATCCTTTTTCTGTGGTAGTCGTGAGGCGTACATTGTACGAGTTGTCTGAAGTATATAAGTGTGACGGGTTTTCCAATGCACTGATACCTCCATCACCGAAGGTCCAGGAAGCGGAAAGGTTTCCCGAGCTTACGGAACTGTTGTTCGTGAAAACGGCCGGGGTACCGTCACATTGGTTCTCAAAACTGAACGCAGCCACCGGGTCCGGGTGGATGGTCAGTTGTTGCGAGGACGAAGCTTCGCAACCTGTGGCCCTCGAAGTAGCGGTCAGCGTGACCGTAAACGTACCGGTACGGGTGTAGTCGTGGGACGGGTCGGCCGTTGTACTTACGCTCGATCCGTCCCCAAAATCCCAGCGGTAGTCGAGGTCGTTCGAAGCGATGGAGGAGGCATTGATAAAAGACTGTGTGGTACTGACGCACTGGTCGGCGGTGGTGGTACTCAGGCCGAAACTGACCTGGGGGACCGGGTGGATGGTAAGGGTTTGTGTAAACTGGTTGATGTCCCCACTTTGATCCTGTACAGTAAGCGTTACGGTATAGGTGGAAGCCACCTTGTATGTATGAGAAGGGTTGGAGGCGGTGGAACTGCCCCCATCCCCAAATTCCCAGATGTTCACTACGATGGGGTCGGCAGAAGCGACAGAGGTATTGGTAAAAGTGACCGTACCGTCTACGCAACTTGATCCCCCGATAGTAAAACCGGCGGTAGGTGTTAATTTATTTCCACACAATGCAGTTATCATCCCTGCACTGAGGCATAAAAGCAAACAAGCTTTTTTCATGTCATTACTCATCAATCTTCATAATTTTTTGGGTGATAAACTGTTTGCCAACTTTAACGGACATCAGATAAATGCCCGGCTGGTAGTTGGAAAAGTCCAGTCCCAGCTGGTCGTCTTCTACTTCGTGCGTCAATCGGAAATAGGTTTCGCCGGTCAGGTCATGTATTTTTAGTTGTACCGGCGCAGGTTGGTTTAGACGGATACTGAATGTCATAAAATCTTTGACCGGATTGGGGTATACTTCATGTTCCAGGATCTCCACGAATAGCGCACGCCCTGTCCCTGCCGGTTCGTCTGCCTCCTGCCTTCCCCGACCTCGTGGCAGTACCTCTATCTCTTTGGTCAGCGTTTCCGTACAGATGCCATTACTGTAAGTGAGAGTAGCCTGGTACGTCCCGGGGACAATGTACCGATATATCGGACTAGGGTTGTTTTTGTCGTTGAAACTGCCATCGCCAAAATCCCAACGGTAAGAGAGGATGTCCTGCTCACTCAATGCCTGGAACACTACCCGGTTGCCCGCCAGGACAATGCTTGGTGCCAGGAAGTGGGCTTTTACTTTTTCCGTGGTCTGAGTGAGGGTGATCGCATCGGTCGCGGTACAGCCGAAACCATCGGTTACTTCCAGGGAATACGTTCCTTCCAGCTCGGCGAAAACCTTTCGGGTGGATTGTTTGCTACCGTCGGGTAAGGTCCAGTTGTACGCTACGTTGTCGCGCCCGGCATCCAGTTCTACGGATTCACAGAAAATAAAATCATCTCCCAAGGCTATATTGAGCGGTTTACGTTCGATGACCTCAACAGAATCCCTAACCGTACACCCGTCCCCGTTCGTCACGTCTACCCAGTACATCCCGGAAGCACCCGCTTCAATGGTTTGTGTCGTCTCCCCGGTGTTCCACCGGATGGTATGGTTTAAGTTCTGGCCACCGGCATCCAGCGTCACCGGCTCACCGAAACACGTTTCGACCTGATCGTCCAACTCCACGACAGGCGAAGAAAAGATGGCTACAAAGGTGGTGTCAAAGGTGGTACAGTTTTCAGGGGAGGAAACCTTCACCCAGAAAAAACCCGACTCCTCTATGACCTCCGTCTTTTCAGTACTTCCGGTAGACCACAGGTAGGTATTTTCTGACGGACCGGCATCCAGCTCCAGGTTATCGCACGCTTCATAGGTATCTGTAAACGGCTTTTCGGGCAGGTCATAAAACGTGAGCGAGACCTCATCGGTATAGTCACAACCTTCATTGGTAACGGCCGTCGCTTTTACCGTACCGGAAGTAGTTACCGTGATGGAAGGGGTGGTTTCGCCGGTACTCCAACGGAATGTATCTCCTGCGCCTGCCTGTAAGGTGATCGCATCCCCCTCACAGGTTTGCTGGTCCGGGCCGAGGTCGAATATTGGCAGGTCGTGTACGATCACCTCGATGGTATCCGTGACAAGACACAGCGCACCGGAAACAGTCTCTACGGCATAGGTACCACTTGTTGTAACGGTAATATCAGGAGTAGTTGCATCTGTAGACCAACGGTAGCTGACAGCGTCCGTATTGGCCGACAGTTGGACCTCGCCACACCCTTCGGTATCCGGGCCGAGGTCTGGCTGGCTGATTTCCAGAAGCTCTACGTAGACACTTGCTGAGCTGGTACATTCGAACGTATTCCTTACCTCGACAGTGTACCTTCCGGTCTGCCGGACTAAAAACTCCCGGTTGGTACTGTTGTCCTGCCACCGGTAGCTGCTGCCCGGGTTCATGGCATCCAACCGTACCTGCAGCTCACACGTCCGGATGGTGTCTGCGATGTGACTAAGGTCAGGAGCCGCATGTACCTCTACCTGTTTCCGTATGGTTTGGCTGCACGTGGGTGTCGTTACCGTGAGGCTCACCTGATAGGTATTGGGAGTAGTGTAACGGTGTGCTACGTCCCGCGTAGTCGCGATGGCACCGTCTCCAAAATCCCATCGGTAGGTCAGGTTTTGCTCGTCCCCAAGGTATACGGAAGTATTTCGGAACACGAACTCCGTCCCAACACAGCCGTCCATTACCACAAAGTCGGGAACAGCTACGGGGTGAATGCGCACTCGTTGGGTAACGAACGAACTACATTTTCCCCTGGTAGTAGCCGTCAGCCTGACGGTGTAGTCACCGGCGCGGGCATACGTATGTACCGGGGAGGGAACCGGAGAGGTCGTTCCGTCCCCAAAGTCCCAGAGGTAATCGTTTCCTGTTGTTGTTGTATTTTGGAATACTGTCCGGTCTCCCAGGCAAACGTCTGTTGTCATGAAAGAAGGCTCCGGGCTTTCGTTGACGATGACATTGACAGAATCCGTAGCTACACACTTTCCATTTCCATTGGATACTTCCACTTTATATTTTCCTGAAGTACTTACCTGTATGGAAGCCGTCGTTTCATTGGTGGCCGGCCATAAGTATGCTTCTGCCGTGGTTCGCGCCTGGAGCGTGACGGGTACCTCTGTATCGCATACCTCGATGTCCGGGCCGAGGTCTACCTGTGGCTGATCATAAATAATTACGGTTACCTGACCGGAGTCTTCACAGCCGTTTGCATCTTTGACCGTGACAAAATAATCCCCGGATTCCGTTACGTCGATGCGCTGGGTCGAATCGCCAGTGGACCACTCGTAGGTCGCATTAGGGAACGTGCCCGCGTCCAGTTCGCCAATTTCACAGAATGTCAATGGCCCGGTAGCTCCTAAGGCTACTTCAATCTGTGTGTTGAGTAAAACCTCCGTTTCTTCTATCACGGTACACTTATTTTCGCTGGTGTATTCTAGGCCAATCCGTCGACTTATGGTAGCTGTGTAAGAGGATGTGGTGTTCAGCGTCACTCCCGTATTTACGTCGTACCACCTATGGGTACCTGTAGCTGGGGAGGAAAGGGTCACTTCCGTGCCACAGGTCGTTACCCTGGCACCAAAACCTAATACAGGCAGGTCGTAGATCGTGACCGATTGGGATGCTTCTGATCGGCACCCATTATTGGTGACCACCAACGTCACTTCAAACGTTCCTTCTACATTGTACACATGGATCGGCACCGGATCGGAAGAGATCGTTCCATCTCCAAAGTCCCAGGCGTAGGTGATCTGACCAGCCGAGGTGGTCGAAGTATTGCTAAAGGTGATGGGCTCACCTTCACACCCATTGGTAGCGGTAAAAGAGGCTGTCGGGTGAGGGTGTACCACCAGACTACGAAGGAAGCTTGCTGAACATCCATTGGCATTGGTAACCGTTACCTCTACTTCGTACCTGCCCGGGTTTCCGTAGGTATGTGTGACATTTGGTCCGGTGACTGTGGTCCCGTCCCCAAAGTCCCAGGTGACTGTGTGTGATGCATCGTAAGCGGTGGTAAATGTAAATACATCTCCTTCACACACTTCGTTTGCACTCACAGTAAAGAAGGCATTCGGCGAGTCCAGCACGGAAAAGTCAAAGGTGGCAGCATCCGAACAGGTACCTTTTGTCACAGTTAGTGTGTACGTATCCGCGATGTCAAACTGAGCGATCCGGGCCGTTGCCACCTCTTGTCCTGCACTATTCTTCCAGGAGTAGCTATCGGCAGTGACCCCGGCATCGATGGTGACCGGTTGTTGGAAACACCCTTCATAGGCTGGTGCCAGGTTCAACGTGATCGGATCTTCAATGGTGATGATTACTTCATCGTTGGTGGTCGCTGTCACTCCCTGTGCAGCGTAGGTTACCTCTACCCGGTAAGTACCGGATTCCAGGACGTCGATGTAAGGTGTGTCTCCGACCTGAATGACGGTTCCGTTCCTGAACCACTGAATGGTGTCCGGCTGGAGCTTAGGACTTAGTGATATTTTGGCATCCAGCCGGGTATTTTCACAAAGCACTTGGTCGGGACCCAGGGAGACGGTTTCCAGCAGGAAGACGACGACATTGTCTTCCTCAGCACAGCCAAAATCGCTGGTCACCTTTAGTGAGTAGGCGCCATCGGTCATCGCCGTGTACGTGGTACTTGTAAAGGTGTTGCCCGTACGCTGCTCCTCCCACAAGTAGGACGCATTGGTTGGTATAAACGCTTTGGGACTATCCAGCGGGTCGATGACGACCTGAGGATCGAACGATATGATGGCCGAGGGAAGGTCAAAGGATGGATTGCGGTAGACAGTCACCGTTTCGGTCACACTTGCCGAACAATCAGCGGTAGATGCGACATTGGTTACCGTGAGTGTCACATCGAACGTAGCCGTGTTCTGATTACCAAAATTGACGTTGGTGTAGGTATGTTTTGGGTCTTTCTCTTCGGATTTGGACCCATCCCCAAAGTTCCATTGATAGGTGACATCGTTGGAGCCATTGGGAAGAAAAGAATTGTTGAAAAACGTAAATTCTTTCCCATCACACTGGTCTTCGAAAACAAAAGAAGGTATGGGGTAGTCCCGAACGTTGACATCGAAGGGAACGGTCGTGTTTTCACACCCCTGATCGGAGGTACGGGTTAGTTGCACTTGATAAGAGCCTGATTTTGTGTAGACGTGCCTGGGGATGGAGTCCGTGGATGTGTTTCCGTCCCCGAAATCCCAAGTATAACCTAGGGGTGCCCCACCGGGGTTGGTGGAGCCATTGACAAAAGATACTTCATCGTTCACGCAAAAGACCGACGTCCTTTCCGGCAAGCCATTGACATCGTTCGTAGCATAGATGTCGGTCCCTGCTGCGCCTTCGGGTTGCGGATGTACAATGAAGTTTGTCAAAATAGTAGTTTCCTGACACCCAAAATTGGACGTGGTGGTCAACTGAATATTCAATGTATCCTCCTGGTTGTATTGTACCACAGGTGATTCATTGGTTTTGGTAGTAAGGGCCTTTCCGTTGCCAAAGTCCCATGCATACGATGCGATGGTGTCCGTAGTCGCATCTCCGTTCGAGATGGAGCTTTGATTTTCCAGTATCAGATCGATCCCTTCACAAACGTCCAGGATTGCCGAAGGGGTTCCCACTACTTGTACCTCAAAAAGTGGTTCCGGCTTCGGGCGGATAATCAAATCTGTAGCTATTGTGGAGTGACACCCCCGACTGTCTCCGTCCGAGTTACCTGTACCTTCGACCTCCAAATTGATGGCGAACCTACTTTTGTTTCCTAACGTGTACTCATGAAAAACTGAACTGCTACCGCCTCCTCCCGTGGTAGCGGAGGTTCCATCTCCAAAATCCCAGGTATACTGTAGCGATGGATCCAAGTTGGTGCCAAATATATCTTCAAAGTTGGCTGACGAACTGAGAACTAACTCTTTCGCCTCACATGCTTCGTTGGGTTCCTTACCACCTGTAATAACAATGGGATCAATAAAAGGAGGTTCAAGAATTGGAATGTTTTGAAAAGCTGCGCCACCTTCCAGGTTTCGACAGCCAAACTCCGTGATCACATCATGCCTGATGGAGTAAAAACTGCTATCCGTATAAGAATGGGTGACTGTATTTGAAGGGTTAGTTTCATCAATCGTTTCACCATTTCCAAAATCCCACTTGTAACCGGTAATGATGGATCTGTCTTCTGCGGAACTTTCAGAATTAAATTCCAACGTAAAATCAGTACAGACTCGTAATGTATCGTACGGGTTCGGAAACTGAGCTACCGGGTTGTCATGTGCGCGAACTTCCAGGGTATCTCTGGTTTCACATCCCCGATCGTTTCGGACCATGAGTGAATAAGTGACCGTCTCGTTGACCCCCATAATATTGATCGATTTTGCGTCCAGATCTGTAGAAGAAATCGTCGAATGGGATTCCCATTGGTAAAAAGGAAAGGGTTCGGATGCTTCCAGGGTTAAGTCGCTGAGGTCGCAAACATCAATGAATTTACCATTTATTGTATCACGTGTAAAGTCCATCGGGTCATTACGGTTTCCATTACGTGGACTACCATTGTCCATGGCAATAGTGATTGTATCGGTTATGTTAAAATTCGGCTGGTTGTTCGTAATGACACAGTTTCTTGCAGCGATCGTAAAATAGTTATCCTCTCCGATTATTATTAAGGTATCCTCTGGGATGATCTTCGTCGTTTGAAATGCGTTTGTATTACCGGTCACACTGGCATCGTATGGCGTCCATATTGTGGTATCTTGTGAGTAATAGATGGCCTGGGCAGGGCCTGTGGGCACATCTACATTGGAGGCAATGCTTACCGAATCAATTAGTTGGCCCTTATTGTCAGATGATACTTCGTAATAAAGTGCAACACTACCATCTGCTACATTGGTGATGGCTTCGTGCCACCTAGTTATTCCTATGGTTACTCCTGCCGCAGCGTCTGCAGTTGCTAAGGACAACCCAAGGCCACCGACATTAAAACTTTCACCATTTGTTTTTGTTGAATCGGTATTGTAAACCAGCGAACTTTTACGTATAAAACCATCCCCAAATACATAATTATCTGCATTTTCTTTGAGTAACAATCCCCGGAGCTGACTGGAAAGGGTAATGCTATTTCCGTTGAGGTTGATCCTTCCTGTATCCAACGTAAGTTCATTCCTTACGGAGACGTCACCTTTCAGGATCACTTCTTTATCGGAGGTTGGTTTTTTTATTTCTAACGCCGGGAAGAACGCGAGACTATCACTTTGAATTTGCTGAGCATCAGCACCTGAAAGCACTACTTTTGCATTGTCCAGGTTCACATTTATCTCTACTGTGTCGTCCGCGAAAATTAGCTTATTCACGGTATTTGGATTGAACAATGTTCCCCTATCGGATCTATCATAGAGGTCACCGGTAATTTCAAAAGTTCCCTCCAGTATGATTCCTTCGTCAATATCTTTGTCCTCGTAGTCTCCGTCTACAAAAAGCGTCACTCCTTCTTGGATAATCATGGGTATCCCGGTGTTGGTGAGCGTCTCGTCCTGCCCAAATGCGATACCCGTGAGGAACAGAAGTAGGGCAGCAAACGTATTTCTTCGTTTTTTCATGGTTGTAGTTTAGGTATGGTGATATTTTTCTGGTTCGTACCTGTGCCTGTCCGATAAAAATCACGGCGTTTGTCAGGCTTGATGTCTCGGTATAGTCGTCGATTAAGAGTTGACGTAAAAAAAGTTACAGTTGGTGTACCCAATGAACCTGCTGTTTTTAGTTGCCATTGTTTTTGCATTTGTTTTTTTCCAAAAAACGATAGGTTGGAAAGGATAGCAAATGCCTCGTGTATGCCTTTCGTAAGATTCATAGTCGGTTGTTTAGGTATATGCATTTACTCTACTCTCATGATGTAGGCCAGGTCGTAATACGCGGGACGGTTGTCTGCGTTTGTCACTGCATTTACTACCTCAACACCTGGATTTCTACAGGCAGCATTGGTCATGTAGTATTCAGGATTTTCGATCTTAGTACAATCAGAAAAGTCATTGTGTCTGCAGCTGTTATCATTAGAAGTTCTATAGCCAGATTGTGCTTTAGCGCATGTGTTTGCCGGTTTATTATTTATTCTCCTTGTTGTTACAATTAATGGCTCACCGGGGATTTCGCAGATCTCCTGAAATGTAAAGGAAAATAAATACCTTTCCTGTTCACAACCAATACTATTATCAATCATGTATTGTGGCGTAGAAACATAACTGATTTGAGATGTTCCGCTATTATTGACCCCGCCTCCGGTCAGGTCGGCAGAAGCACCGGCCCGGATAAACCTGCCCACGAGATTGGGGGTCGTTACCCCTCCTTTCATTCTTCCGTCACATAAGGCAAAGTTGGACGGAATGTCTTCTATTGCCCCGGACCACATGATTATCCCGCCAACCGGTACAACACCATCCCCCTCTAACCGATTTGCCTTCAGGGTGTTATTGACCGTTACTTCATAGGGAGTGGAAATACCGGAAATGTCTTCGTCGGCACCCGTGGTGTTGCCCTCACCGATGACGTCTGTGTCCCAGGGGTTGAGGTACATCCATTGGTTTCCTTTAAGGTATGCATACCTGTGGAAGGTGGTATCGTAAAGAAAAAGCCCGCTTGCCTGAGAATTGATGCTGCCGATTGTTAAGGTAGAAGTACCAGGAAACAAAACGCCTTTATTGTACGTAGGGGCTCGAATGTGTAGGATCGCATCAGGGTTTGGTTCTGCAATCCCTATCCCAATGGCACCCTGACCGTGGAGGTCTATAAGGAATACTAATAAGTTAAAGAATAGTAATAAATATTTTATCATGGTGCTTAAGTATTAAAATTTCACGCAATCGTTTTGCAAGTGATGAAAAAAGATGGAATCCTAAAGCCCTTAAAGCAGTATTTACGACTCGATCTAAAGATCCTAATTAAATTAAAAAATAGGTTATGATGGTGTAAAGGGTGTCAGTTTCACCAGTACGAATCCTCTTTTTTAGGAGCAATAACAAAAAGCCGGAAATGACCAGTTAATTCTTCTTTTCCATTTTTTTCTGATGCTTAATGTAAATCTTCATGTAATATTATTATCAGTTGATGTCAATTTTTGGTCAATTTTCATCACAAACAGGTCAATTTCATCTGATATGTAGCCGGTATGCCAGCAGCAAATGATAAAATGGTGAGAAATTAGGCATTCAATTGTTTACCTTATTTGCAAAGGGCAATAGATATAATACAAGAATTACTTTGTATTTTACCATTAACTTTAAAAATCTACAATTGTATATCCATGATTCACTTTATCATAAAAATTGGCTGGTCGTGTCGGTTCACGCTTCGTGTTGTATTGTTAGTTAAGAAAAGCAGCAGCAATCAACCAGTAGAGCGTTTGTTTCGCATCAGTTGTAGTCACCTGGTAAAACAGAAAATAGTTCT